>JAPORR010000198.1 GCA_026710105.1 Alphaproteobacteria bacterium | reverse complement strand
TAACGATACGCTTACGGAAACTCGATCAACATGCCAGATGCAGCTTAGGTCATCTTGATGTCACAACATACTGAAATAAAAGTAAAAAAACCCAATATAAAAGCTCCGATCCGCATTGGTATCGATGTCGGCGGTACCTTTACCGATGTCGTGCTGGAAGCGGGGGACATGCGGACCTCCGCCAAGGTGCTGACCACGCCGCAGGCGCCGGAGAGAGGGGTGATCGATGGCTTGCGGGGCGCGTTGCGAAAAGCGCGATGTGTGCCGGGCGATGTCAGCCTCGTGCTCCACGGCACGACACTAGCCACCAATGCCGTGCTTGAACGGCGCGGCGCGCGCACCGCTTTCGTCACCACCGCCGGGTTCCGCGACATTCTCGAAGTCGGCTACGAGACGCGCTACGACCAGTACGACCTCATGATCGACAAGGTGAAACCGATCGTGCCGCGCCGGCTCCGCTTCACCGTTCCGGAGCGTATTGACGCCAAGGGTGCTGTTATTGAGCCGCTCGACGAAGTAGCCGTGCATGCGCTGGTGCCGACGCTTGCCACTGCCGGGATCGAGAGCGTTGCTGTGGGTTTCTTACACGCCTACGCCAATCCTGTCCATGAGCGGCGGGTGGAAGCAATTCTGCGCGAGGCCCTGCCAACGCTCTCGGTGACGCTGGCATCTGAGGTTTGCCCTGAAGTCCGGGAATATGAACGTTTCACCACGGCGAGCGTGAACGCCTATGTGCGACCGCTGATGGAAGGCTATCTCGCGCGTCTCGAAGGTATGCTGGCAGAGACCGGCATCGGCTGCCCGATGCTGCTGATGACCTCCGGCGGTGGGCTTACGACCGTCGAGGCGGCGAAACACCAGCCGGTCCGCTTGGTCGAGTCCGGCCCTGCTGGTGGCGTGCTGTTGGCCCGCGATATCGCCGCGCGCGCCGGCCTCGATAAGGTCATGTCCTTCGATATGGGCGGTACGACGGCCAAGATATGTTTTGTCGAGAATTTGGAGCCGAGGCGTGCGCGGGAATTTGAGGTGGACCGCCAGGCTCGCTTCATGAAGGGCAGCGGCCTGCCGCTCCGCATCCCGGTGATTGAGATGGTGGAAATCGGTGCGGGTGGCGGCTCTATCGCCCGTGTGGACAGGCTCGGTCGGATCGCTGTGGGCCCAGAGAGCGCCGGCGCGGAGCCAGGACCCGCGGGCTATGGTCGCGGCGGCACGGGCGCGACAGTCACAGATGCCGATATCGTGCTTGGTCGCATCGACCCGGCGGGCTTCGCCGGTGGGCGGATCGAACTGCGCCCGGAGCTTTCCGCCACGGCGGTCGGCCGCAGTGTGGGGGAGGCGCTCGATCTCGGGCCGTTGCAGGCGGCGCAGGGGATCGCCGAAATCGTCGATGAGAACATGTCGAACGCTGCGCGCGTGCTCGCCGTCGAGGAGGGCAAGGTCGCGGCAGAGCAGACGATCATCGCCTTTGGCGGCGCGGCGCCGCTCCATGCCTGCCGAATCGCGGAGAAGCTCGGCATCGGAAGAATCGTCATCCCGGTCGATGCCGGGGTTGGCTCGGCAGTCGGCTTCTTGAGGGCGCCGGTTGCATACGAGGTCGTGCGCAGCCTTAACATGCGCCTTTCGTCTCTCGACGCCGGGGCCGTGAACGAACTCATGGCGGATATGCGCCGCGAAGCCCGTGCCGTCGTGGAATCGGGGGCGTTTGGAGCGGCGCTCACCGAACGCCGGGTGGCCTATATGCGTTATCTCGGGCAGGGGCACGAGATTGCCGTGGCGGTGGCAGCCGATCATCTCGAGCCCGGGGACGGGCGCATATTACAGGCCGCCTACGACCAGGAATATGAACGGCTGTTCAAACGGACCATTCCGGATGCTGATGTCGAGGTGCTGTCCTGGGGCCTGACGGTGTCCACCGAGGAGGTAATGCCGGTCCCTGACGACCGGATAGATGCGCCGGCGGCAGCGACGCCGGTCGCCTGGCGCCCCATTTTCGATACGCAGGCGGGCGCGACGGCGAAAGTACCACTCTACCGGCGTTCGGACCTGGCAGCAGGAGATAGGCTGGATGGTCCGGCACTGATCGTGGAGGAGCAGACTTCAACCTTCGTCTCCTCCACCTTCAGGGCCATGCTCGCGCCAGGAGGCAATATCGTGCTGGAAAGACGGATTTGAGGGACGGACCGATGGCAGATAGCAATGGACTTGATGTCATTACCAGGCAGGTGATGTGGAACCGCCTGATCTCGGTTGTCGAAGAGCAGGCGCAGACGCTGTTGAGAACGGCGTTCAGCCCCATTGTGCGCGAATGCGGTGATCTCTCGGCGGGGGTATTCGATCTCCAGGGCCGCATGCTGGCCCAGGCGGTGACGGGCACGCCGGGCCATGTCAATTCCATGGCCGAGGCGGTACCGCATTTCATCCGCCATTTCCCGATTGCGGACATGAATGAGGGCGACATCTATATCACCAACGACCCTTGGATGGGCACCGGGCACCTCAATGACTTCGTTCTGACCACGCCCTGTTTCCGCCGGGGCCGAATCGTCGGTTTGTTCTCCTGTACCTCGCACCTGACCGATATCGGCGGCATCGGGACTGGCCCTGACGCGACCGATGTCCACATGGAGGGGCTCTACATCCCGATGCTGAAGCTTGCCGACCGGGGCCGGATCGACAAAACCTTGATGGCGATGGTCCGGCGCAATACCCGCGAGCCAGTGGAATGCGAGGGCGACGTCTATTCGCTTGCGGCCTGCAACGAAGTCGGCTGCGTGCGCCTGGTCGAGATGATGGACGAGTTCGGGCTGGAAGGCCTCGACGAGCTCGGTGCATATATTGTCTCCAGCTCTCGCCGCGCCGTGTTGGCGGAGATCGCCGAGCTGCCGAAGGGCCAATACCACAACGTGATGACCGTAGACGGCTATGACCGGCCAGTAGACCTGGTCGCCACGCTGGAGATCAGCGACGAAGGCATCCATGTCGATTATGATGGTACCTCGCCCCTGTCTCGCTATGGCGTGAATGTGCCGATGGCCTACACAACCGCCTATACGAGCTTCGGGCTCGGCTGTGCCATCGCGCCTGGCGTGCCGAACAATGCGGGTTCGCTCTCTGCTTTCCGGGTGACGGCTCCAGAGCGCTCCATCCTCAACGCGCCCTATCCGGCAGCGGTCTGCGCCCGCCATCTCTTGGGTCAGCTGCTGCCTGATGTCGTGTTCGGCTGCTTGGAGAAGGCCGTGCCGGAGCGTGTGCCGGCGGAAGGGGCCTCATCACTCTGGAACCTTACCTTCCGAGGCGAGGCCGAACGTGGCTCAAATGACCGGAGACTGTTTGCCTTCACTGCTGTCACAAACGGGGGCACCGGCGCGCGCGCTGTGAAGGACGGTCTTAACGGCACTGCTTATCCGAGTGGGGTCAAGGGCACGCCGGTAGAAATTGTCGAGACGATGACGCCGGTACTGTTCCGCCGCAAGGAGCTACGCATCGACTCAGCTGGCCCTGGCACCCGACGCGGCGGGGCAGGGCAGACCATTGAGATCGAGTCTGCCAATGGCAGTGATATGGAGCTATTGGCGGCTTTTGAGCGCATCGACAATCCGGCACGGGGCCGGGCCGGTGGCGCCGGCGGCGAGCCCGGCGCGGTCTTTCTCGCCTCCGGAACCCGGTTGAAGGGCAAGGGAACGCAGACGATACCCGCCGGCGAACGGCTCGTCATCCATACGCCCGGCGGCGGCGGGCACGGGCCTGCCAGGAGCCGTGCCCGCGAGGCCGTGGCGGCGGATATCGAAGACGGGCTCGTAAGCGAGGCGGCAGCCCACAGAAAATACGGCTGGGCGCAGCCAATCTGACGCCCGGTAGTGTGATGAGAACGCCTTGTACCGCCACGAGGATTTCATGGGGTGCTGAAAGCGCTGATTGAACGCACCCCCGGCCCGTGGAAAGGAAGTGGAGTCGCCTGAGACCTATCTGGGTCAGCCCTTCAGCTTGATATTGTCGGGCAGGAAGGTGACGATTTCGGGGAAGACCGTAATCAGCAGTGCCATGCCTGCCATGATGAAGAAGAAGGGCAGCGTGGCAATGGCGATGCGGCCGATCTTCTCGCCTGTCATGCCCTGGATGACGAACAAGTTGAAGCCGACCGGTGGCGTGATCTGGGCCATTTCGACGACGATCACGAGGAAGATGCCGAACCAGACCTTGTCAAAACCCGCCTGTGTCACCAGGGCAAGCGTGATCGGCAGCGTCATGACGATGCTCGACATGCCCTCCAGTACGCAGCCCAATATGGCGTAGAACACCAGCAGCAGCATGATGAGCCCGAAGGGTGAGAGGCCGAGTCCAGCGATTTCACTGGCGACGATGCGCGGCACGCCAAGATAGCCGATGGCGATGGACAGGAAATAAGCGCCTGCCACGATCAGGCCGATCATTGAGATGGTGCGGACGGCACCAAAACAGGCCTGGCGCAGATTGCCGTAGGTGAGGGTGCCCTGCATGCCGGAGACGATGAGCGCGCCCACCACCCCGACCGCAGCCGCCTCCGACGGGCTGGCGATTCCGCCATACATCGAGCCCAGCACCATTAGGATCAGGAACACTACCGGGCCCAGATGACGAAGGCCGGCAAGCCGTTCGCGTATCGGCGCCCCGGGCTCTTCTTCCGAGGCCACGGACGGCCGCGTTACGGCTCTGGCCGCAATATAGACCATGTAGCCGAGCGCCAGCAGCAGCCCTGGCACGACCCCAGCGATGAAGAGCTTGAGAATCGAGGTCTCCGATAGTACGCCATAAACAATCAGCACCAGGCTCGGCGGGATCAGCAGGCCGAGTGTACCAGCACCCGCGAGCGAACCCATCGCTAGATCCTTGTCGTAGCCACGCCGGAAAAGTTCGGTCAGCGTGATCCGCCCCACTGTGGCCGTAGTGGCCGCTGAGGAGCCTGAAATCGCAGCAAAAAGTGTGCAGCCGAGCACATTGACATGCAGCAGGCGACCCGGAAGGCGGGTCGTCCAGGGCGTGATACCGGCGAACAGGGTCTCGGAAAGTCGGGTGCGAAACAGGATTTCTGCCATCAGGATGAACATGGGCAGTGCCAGCAGCTCCGGGGTTGTCGTGACATTCCAGACCATCTGGGCCAGCAGCTTCTCGACCGGCATGGATCGGAAGACGCCAAGCGAGATCAACCCGACGGAAATCAACGAGACCGCAACCCAGACCCCCACGGCGAGCGTGGCTGCGAGAAGACTGAGCACGGTAAAGACGATGGCAGCGGTCATGTGGAGGCCGGCCCTTTATTCAACACTGTAGGACCGCATCGCGTCCTGGTCGTCTGGCGGGTCGCCAATGAGCAGCCGGATCAGTCGGACGATCATCTGGAGGGCGAGCAGGACTGCACCGACGGCGATGCCCGAAGTCGGATAGACCAAGGGGACCGCGACTACGGTGAACGAGGTGCTGCCGGCGGTGTAAGCCTGCCAAGCGAATAGCACTAGTGCATAGGCCAGGTAGCAGGTGACGCCGACGCCGAAGACCGTGGCGAAGAACTCGGAGGTCCGGGCCAGACGAGGGTTGCGGCTGGTAGTCAGGAAGGCGACGCGAACCTGCCCGCCGGTCCTGAGTGTGAAAGCGGCACCGAGGAAAATGGCCATCCCCAGGAAATAGGCGCTGTATTCCCAAGCGAAGCTGAGGGAAAGGTTGAAGAAGGTACGGCAGAGGACCTCGGCGATAATCAGCACGACAATGCCGACGACCAGAAGCACAGCGAACAGGCCGGCAGCCTGGGACACACGGTCCACGGTCCTCAGGACTGTCTGCACCCGAGCCTCCCTGCGAGCAGCGCCTCGGTCTCGCCGAAGCGCTGTCCCGTCCCGAAGTCGATCAGCGTCCGATAGCCGCGAAAAAGGATTCTAGGACTTCCTTTGCTTTGGGATAGTTCTGCATGAATTCGGCGACCATGGGTTGAGTCGCATCCTGCATGCCCTTGAGCATTTCGGGCATCACCGTACCCATCGCGACACCATTGTCGTTCAGGATCCTGGACTTCGCCTCGTCTTCCATACGGCTCACATCCCAAAACTGGGGTTCCAGGCGCTGCGCGGTCGCTTCAATGGCTGCGCGGTCCTTCTCGTCTATGGCCGCCCAGGCATCGAGATTGACATTGACCATATTGGAGCCCCAGACATGGCTGGTCGGATACATGAATTTCAAGAATTCCCAGAACTTGCCGTCCACGCCGGAACTCGCCGAAGTAGTGACGGCGTCGATGGTGCCGGCGGCGAGCGATGGCACTACCTCGCCCCAGGGAAGCTGGACCGCCGTCATGCCAACGGCGTTGAAGAGTGCGGTGGTGGTTTTGTTATAGGTACGGATCTTGATGCCCGCCAGGTCGTCGAGCTTGCTGATCGGCACCTTGGTGTAGACATACTGGCGCGGCCATGGAACGAGGTAGAGCACCTTCTGGTTAAACCGGGCCGCCACCTCGTCTAGCACCGGGCGGAAATGTTTGTGCAATTGGCGCAATTGGTCGAAACCGGAGACGACATAAGGCTGCGCCTCGATGCCGACGATAGGTGCCTCGCCAACCTGCTGATTCAGCAGGATGTCGCCGATGGGCACAAGTCCGTCCCGGACAGCGGTCAGCATTTCCGGGCCCTTGAAGCCGAGCGAGCCGCCCGGATGGATATTGATCTTGACGCGCCCTTCGGTCGCCTTCTCGACCTCGGCGGCGAACATCTTGGCATTCTCGACATGGAAATTGCCGTCCGGCCAGGCCAGCGGCAAGTCCCATTCGGCTGCGGAAAGCGTGCTGGCGCCCAGTGAGAACAGCGCAGCTGCTGCCGCTACTGGCAAAACTCGACATATCTGTGTCATCAATACTCTCCTGCCGGTTAGCTCATGTCAGCGGACGCGGCCGGAAAGCCTACGCCAGCGAAAGACTTGCCCAGGAGACCGGGGCTGTCAAATCTAGTCCTTGTGCCGCTTCGACAGTGTCGATCAGGCGGGCCGCAAGGTACGACAAGAAGGAACGACATAAAAGCATTCCAACTTCCCGATCAGGATATTAGGCTCCGGCGAGTTGGGAGGTCTGGAACGATGCCGTTCGATCCGGTTGAAGAACACGCCATGCTGCGCGACCTAGTGGCGAAATTCGTGGACAACGAATTGATGCCGCTGGAGAAGGCGGTGATGGCGCGCGAAGCGGCGGGTGGGGAAGCCCGGTTGACCGAGGAGGAGTTGACACCGCTGCTGGACAAGTGCCGAGAGCTCGGCCTTTGGGCGCTCGATGCGCCCGAAGAGGTGGGCGGCATGAACCTACCGGCGGTTGCGCTGGTCGGTGTCAACGAGGAGCTCGGCCGCACGATCACGCCCTTCGTCTTCCCGCCCGACTCGCCCAATCTGCACATGTTGCTCGCGGTCGCCGACGAGCGCCAGAAGCAGCTCTACATGATGCCCTACGCGAAGGGCGAGGCGCAATCCGCTATCGCGATCTCCGAGCCGGGCGCGGGCGGCGACCCAGCCGGCATGACCACCCGCGCGGTCAAGGACGGCGACCACTGGGTCATAGACGGGCGCAAGATATGGATCAGCCGCGTGCCTTGCGCTGATTTCACTATTGTCATGGCGCTCACCGACCCGGAGAAACGGGCGCGGGGCGGCATCACCGCCTTCATCATCGAGAGGGGCACGCCTGGCTTCATCGTTGAGCGCGAAATCCCTATGCTGGGTGGCCAGCGCACCTATGAGGTCGTGTTCGAGAATTGCCGTGTGCATGAAAGCCAGGTGCTGGGCCGGGTGGGCGATGGTTTCGGCCCGATGCAGCTTCGCCTGACGGTACGCCGCCTGCAGATGGGTGCCTGGTGCGTGGGCATGGCACGACGCGCGCTCAAGATGCTCTGCGAACATGCCAGCCAGCGTGTGACCTTCGGCGCGCGCCTTGCCGACCGGCAGGCTATCCAGTGGTGGATCGCGGACGGCGCCACGAAGGTCCATGCCTGCTCGTTGATGGTGATGGATGCGGCCGCAAAACAGGACCGAGGCGAGGATGTGCGCACCGAGGCCTCGATGGTCAAAGTCTATGCCACCGAAATGGCGTCAGAGATTGTGGACCGAGCCCAGCAGGCCTTTGGCGCGATGGGCGTCACCCGCGAATTGCCGCTCCAACTCATGGCGCAAAAGGTGAGGCTGATGCGCGTCTATGAGGGGCCGAGCGAGGTCCACCGCATGGTCATCGCACGCCGTATGCTGCGCGTACATGGATAAGCCACCGCCTTTCCACCACCGAGGCAATCTCGCCTTTGATCCGGCGACGAGCTGCGAGAGTGACACAACCGCGCCGGGGCATACCGTTGGAGTTAAGATCAAGGCGCGATGGTGAGCGTCGGACGCGACGCTGGGCATTGACAACCCGGTCTCGGCGACCACTATTGCGCGCCTCCCTGCCGGACTGCGGTGGGGATGTCGTTTGAAGCCCCATCCCAAGGAGATCGATTCGTGATCGCCCCCCTGATGCCGACCTATGGGGATCGGGACATCGCCTTTGAGACAGGTGAGGGTCCGTATCTCTTCACGTCCGACGGGCGGCGGTTCCTGGACTTCGGCGGCGGGATCGCCGTGACCGCTCTCGGCCACGCTCATCCTGGCCTTGTCGCCGCGCTCCAGGATCAGGCCGGCCGACTCTGGCATACCTCGAACCTGTACAATATCCCGAACCAGGAGCGAGCCGGGCGACGACTGACCGAGAATAGCTTCGCGGATACGGTGTTCTTCTGCAATTCCGGTCTTGAGGCTATCGAATGCGGCATTAAGCTGGTGCGCAAGCACTATGCTGATAAGGGCGAAGCGGAACGCTTCCGCATCATCACGGTCGAGGGCTGCTTCCACGGCCGCTCCCTCGCCTCCATTGCGGCGTCGGGCCAGGAGAAGCTCTGCAAGGGCTTCGGCCCGGTGACGGAAGGCTTCGATCAGGTGGCCTTCGGCAATCTCAACGAGCTGCATGCCGCCGTCACCGGCGAGACCTGCGCCATCCTTGTAGAGCCGGTGCAGGGCGAGGGCGGAATCCGGCCGATGTCCACCGACTATCTGAAGGGCGTGCGCGAGGTCTGCGACGAGTTTGGCCTGCTCATGTTCCTCGACGAGGTGCAGTGCGGCATGGGCCGCACAGGCAAGCTGTTCGCCTATGAATGGGCAGGCATTCGCCCCGATGTGATGGCGCTTGCCAAGGGTCTTGGCGGCGGCTTCCCGGTCGGCGCCTGCCTTGCAACGGAAGCTGCGGCGTCCGGTATGGTCGCTGGCGCACACGGCTCCACCTTCGGCGGTAATCCGTTGGCGACAGCGGTTGTCAACGCCGTGCTCGACGCCTTGCTCGCCGAGGATTTCCTCAAGGGCGTGGAGACGCGCGCCGCGGCCCTACGCGGACAGCTGAATGCGCTCTCGGCACGCTATCCGGATACGCTCCTCGAAGTACGTGGCATGGGTATGATGATCGGCCTGCGCACCGGCCCGGCCAATGGCGACTTCGTGGGTGCTCTCCGCCGCCAGGGGCTGCTTGCTGTACCTGCCGGCGATAATGTCGTGAGACTGCTGCCGCCGCTGGTCATCGAGGATCCGCATATCCGCGAGGCGGTCGGCATGATCGAGGGCGTTTGCCGGGAATTCGCCGCTGCCGCTGCATGAGGGTCATGAGCGCGCCGCGTCATTTCCTCGACCTCAAGGACCATGACGGGGTCGCGCTTCGCCGCATCCTGGACCGGGCCCTTGCCTTCAAGGCGGGGGACTCGGACCGGCCGCTTGAAGGCAAGACACTCGCCATGCTCTTCGAGCAGCCTTCGACCCGCACCCGCGTGTCCTTCGAGGTCGCCATGCGCCAGCTTGGCGGCCATGCGATCGTGCTTTCGGGCCAGGACACCCAAGTGAAGCGCGGTGAGAGTTGGGCCGACACCGCGCGGGTATTGTCGCGCTATGTCGATGCGATCATGGTGCGTACTGACAGCCACGACAAGCTGACCGAACTCGCTGCCCATGCCGAGGTGCCGGTCATCAACGGCCTGACGGACTGCTCGCATCCCTGCCAGCTCATGGCTGATGTTATGACCTTCGAAGAACAGTACGGGACCATTGCCGGCAAGCGCATCGCCTGGAGTGGCGATGGCAACAATGTTGCGACGAGCTGGATCCATGCCGCAGCCCGCTTCGACTTCGACTTTGCGGTCGGCTGCCCGCCGGAGCGTCGTCCGCCGGCAGATGCGCTCGCCTGGGCCGAAGCGAACGGCGCGCGGGTGAGCGTCCATGACGACCCGCAGGCGGCCGTCCGTGGCGCCCATGCGGTCGTCACTGATGTCTGGGTATCGATGAATGATGGTGGGCAAGAAAGCCGCCACAATCTGCTTGCACCCTACCGCGTCGATGAACGGCTGATGGCTGCGGCGCGCCCGGACGCGGTTTTCCTGCACTGCCTGCCGGCGCATCGCGGCGAGGAGGTGTCCGAAGCGGTGATCGACGGGCCGCAGTCGGTGGTCTGGGAGGAGGCCGAAAACCGCCTGCACGCCCAGAAGGGCATCCTGGCTTGGTGCCTCGGAGGGTAGCGCTGCCGATGGAGGCGCGCGCGGCGTTTCGCGACAACTATGTTAGGCCGTTCCGACTAGCCGGCTCGCGCGTGCGCGGTCGCCTGGTGCGCCTCGGGCCAGAAATCGCTCGGATTCTCGATCGGCACGCCTATCCCGATGTGGCGGCGCTTGCCCTTGGCGAATCACTAGCGATTGCGGCCGCGCTGGCGCAGTCGCTCAAGGCGGACGGCGTCTTCACACTCCAGGTTGAAGGCAACGGCCCGGTCCACCGCCTTGTAGCGGATCTTGATACGACTGGGCTCATGCGCGGCTTTGCGGGCTTCGAGGGCGAAGCCAGCCCGCCCGGCAGTTCGCCTCTCGGCATGGGCTATTTAGCATTCACCTTCGATCCGACAGACGGCGGCGAGCGCTACCAGGGCGTGGTCGAGCTCGCGGCGGGCGGTCTTGCGCCGTCCGTGCTGCACTATTTCCACCAGTCGGAGCAGATCGACACCTGCCTCGCTTCCGCTTGTGGGCGGCGCGGTGGCGCCTGGCGTGCGGCGGCGCTGATGCTCCAGCGCCTGCCCAAAGATCAAGACCAGCCCGAGGATCAGGAAGAGCTCTGGACGCGGCTCGGGCATTACATGCAGACCGTCGGGCCGGACGAGCTTCTCGATCCGGCCTTGCCGGGGGATGCACTGCTGCTGCGCCTGTTCCACCGCGACGAGTTGCGTGTCGATCCCGCTCTGCCGCTTCGCGACGGCTGCCGCTGCGGCGGCCGGGCGCGCATGGAGACTGTTCTCCGCGCGCTCTCCGCCAAGGACATGGACGAGATGTGCCGCGAAGACGGCTCGCTGGAAATGGTGTGCCAGTTCTGCGGCCGCGCGGAAGCCTTCTCCGCCGTCGAGGCCGTCGCGCTTACCGGTATGTCAGACTGACCGGCCGGCGTTTTGCCAAGCGGGACGGCTTCGGACAGAATGGTCCGTCATGAGCCAAAAACGATTCGTCGCTGCGCCGATGCACCATGAGACCAACACCTTCTCGCCAGTGCCGACTCCCGTCTTGGCCTTCGGGCGGATCGGGCGACAAACGGGCCGGCACCAGGTGAGGAGGCGGTGCGCGTCTATCGCGGGACCAACAATCCGCTCGCTGCCTAGGACAGGCACACGGATTTCCTGTTTAAGATCGAGCCGATGGCAGAGTCGATTGCGCGCGCGATCGTGATGCTTGCCGGACCAGGAACGATATCCTCGGACTACAGTCTGTTTCCGTGGAAAAAATTACGCCGCCCGATCTACCCTCTCGACCCCGACATCCCCTCCAACCTGCCAAGGCAAGCCTGAAGGAGGCCGCACCCATGACCCTGACCATGCTCCAGCACGTCAACATCATGACTGA
>JAPORR010000083.1:1288-53516 GCA_026710105.1 Alphaproteobacteria bacterium | reverse complement strand
ACCCGTTGCCTACCATGATATCGTGCTTGATCTGTAAGTGCTTTGCATTGCCCGGGTCAAAGTCATCGGCAAGGCACCATTCATACTCCGCAAAGCAAGCTCCTGGGCGCAAGACACGCAGAATTTCGGCGAAGACGGCTGTTTTGTCCGGCGCGTGAGGCATGGACTCGATCGCGAAGGCAGCGTCATAGCTGTTATCATCTTCCGGAATCTGCATATAGTCGCCGAGGATGAAGCGGCATAATGCCTTGACATCCTTCGTATGAATTTTGGCGCGCTCAATCTGATGGGCGTTGTTGTTGATGCCGACAAAACTAGCACCCGAACGGCGCGCCAGATTGCTCATCGGTCCTCCAACCCCGCACTCCACATCAAGTACTTGCATCCCCGGTTTCGGGGACAGCCAGTCGGCAAGAAAATTCTGGTGTCTAAGCAGAGACGCCGTGAAAGCCTCGCCCCGGCGACGAGGCGCGAAATGGAAGGATTGTACCCAGCCGAATTCGTAAAAATCGGTCGCCAGGTCGTAATATTGGTTTACGAGAGAGCTGTAATGCTCTTTTCTGCTGTCCAGGCTGACGTCGTAAAGTGCAGTGTAATCATCGACCGTAGATTTTACATCTTCCGACGTGATAGGCCGACAGGGAACGAACACTCGATCGCCTAGCGGATATGTGGCCCGGTGGATTTTCTTGTTGTGTCGGCAAGATTTTTCCTGAACAGGCACCAATATGCGTCGCGGCGTTCCTGAACGAAACCTCTGCGATTTTTTTGCGTCAAGGTCTCCGTTCAATACCGTGATGATACTTGGTTATTGCGGCAAAATCAACTGTAAGGCGACACGCCGGCTGGAATTTCGGTGTGAGCTGGAGGCAGCGTCTCATCCGTCCCTTCAGCCGAAAACCCGGATTCATCCCCGGCTCAGCGACAGGGTCACGCCTTCGCGCCGTATGCCCATGCTATTCGACGGCGATCAGCGCGGCCGCAACACGGCGGTCCTCTGCCACCAACACATTATAAGTACGGCAGGCCGCACCGGTATCCATGGTATCGGCGATCATGCCCTCTGCCCGAATCGCATCTCGCAGCGTGCGGGACATCATTTCTGCCCGGGTGCCACAGCCGATCAAGAGAATTTCGGGAGCGTTGCCACTCTCTGTCAACGGCATGAGACTTTCCAGCACAACCTCCCGGAACGCAGTCACCGGCCATGACAACACCACGTCGGGGCGCAGCAGCACAGAACCCGTCCAGATCGTACCTGAAATTCGGAAACACCTGCTGCCGTAGCTTTCAACGACTTGGCGGTTCTGCGGGACGACAGGACTAATGTCGGTCATTAGTCGCCGAGCGTGCGGGCAATTTCGGCGTCATCGAGCAATTCGTCACTCGCGCTTGGGCGCACACCCATCCACAAGAGAGTCGTCGAGGCGATCCAAATCGAAGAGTAGGTGCCGATAATAACGCCCCAGATCATCGCGAAAGCGAAGTCGCGGATCACCTCGCCCCCGAGGAAGAACAGGGCGAACAGAGCCAGAAGGGTCGTCGCGGAAGTCACGACTGTGCGCGACAATGTTTCGTTGACCGACCGGTTCAGCAGGTCTGTCATCGGCAGGGTCTTGAAGCGGCGTAGGTTTTCGCGTACCCGATCGAAGACAACCACCGTGTCATTGATCGAATAGCCGGCGATGGTCAGCACCGCGGCAACGGTGGAGAGGTTAAATTCCAATTGCAGGAGAGCGAATACGCCCACTGTCGTGACAACATCGTGGGCCAAGGCGAGCACCGCGCCCACGCCGAACTGCCATTCGAACCGGAACCAGATATAGGCCATGATCGCGAGCAGGGCGAGCCCGACCGAGATCGCCCCAGCCTCGATCAGCTCGCCGCCTACCTTGGGTCCTACAACTTCGACGCGGCGATATTCCTCGACGCTGTCACCGAGAGCCGACTTCACAGCGGCGACGGTAGCCTGCTGGGCCGCGTCGCCGCCCGGCTGCTGCTGAATACGAATCAGCACATCGGTCGGCTGGCCGAATTCCTGCAAGCCGACCTCGCCCCGGTCGAGCGCGGACAGTATTTGGCGCATCGCCTGGATATCTGCTGGGCCATCAGTGCGCACCTCGATTAGCGTGCCACCGACAAAATCGATACCAAAATTCAAGCCTTGCGTCGCAAGCGATGCTGCAGAAGCCAAAATCATCAGGATCGAGACGATGTAGGCACGCTTACGAAGCGCAATGAAGCGGAAACTAGTGTCGGGTGGAATCAACCGCAGCGGTCGCATTATCGTGACCCTCTGCCTCTCAAATCGGCAATAATTGCGGGCGCCGGCGGCGGACCCAGAAGACGACCATGAGCCTCGTCACCCAGATGGCGGTGAACATGGAGGTTAGAATGCCGATGGCAAGCGTGACCGCGAAGCCCTTAACCGGCCCCGAGCCGAACCAGAACAACAGCGCGGCGGCGATCAGTGTGGTCAAGTTCGCATCGATGATCGTCTTGAGTGCCCGGTCATAGCCGGCGTCGATGGCGCCGATAACACCGCGCCCGACCCGTGCTTCCTCGCGAATGCGCTCGAAGATAAGCACATTAGCGTCAACCGCCATGCCAATGGTCAGCACGATGCCGGCGATGCCGGGAAGGGTCAGCGTTGCCTGGAGCAGCGACAACGCACCGAAAATTAGCGCCATGTTGAATACCAACGCGATATTCGCCATGAGGCCGAACAGCCCGTAGACCACAACCATGAACACCAACACAGCGACCATGCCGATGATACTCGCTGCCTTGCCGGCATCGATGGAGTCCTGCCCAAGGCCCGGCCCGACCGTGCGCTCTTCCAGATAGACAAGCGGTGCTGGCAGGGCGCCAGCCCGCAGCAGCAGGGCTAGGTTCTGCGCTTCAGTCAGCGTGAACGATCCGGAAATGATGCCGGAGCCCCCTAGAATCGGCTCGTTGATCCGAGGAGCGCTGATGACCTCGTTGTCGAGCACGATAGCCAGTGGCCGTCCGACATGTTCGCCCGTGGTACGGCCGAACTGCCGCGCACCCACCGAATCGAAACGGAAACTGACCACAGGCTGCCCATCTTGGAAGGTCTGTTGGGCATCAACAAGGCGTTCGCCGGAAACCCGCACGCGCTTTTCCACGAGATAGTCGATCTCCTGCTCGAACGAGTCCGTGCCCTTGTGCCAACGCGCACCCGGCGGCGCAGTAGCGGCTGGGTCCGCGTTGCGTTGGTCGAGCAGATGGAAGGTAAGCTTTGCCGTCTGGGTCAGGAGTGCCTTGATCGCATCCGGGTCGTCGATGCCCGGAAGTTGCACAATGATGCGGTCCGCGCCGTGGCGCTGGATTGTCGGCTCCCGCAGCCCGAGTTCATTCAGGCGGATGCGCAGGATTTCTAGGGTCTGCTCGACGGCGGCGCTCTCGATATCCACGACCACTTCCGGCGGATATTCCAACCGTGCAGCCCCAGACGCGTCGATTTCAACGGTCACCAGGTTGTCACCTTCGACGACAAGCTGCCGAGCCTGTCCGAGATCGCCGGTGTCGCGCAGGGCGAACACTACGGCCTTGTTGCGCACGCCCAGCCCTTGATAACCGATGCGTGCATTTCGCAGGCTGCGGCGGACACTGTCCTCCACCGCCTCCAGCCGTTCTTGCAATACCGCGCCGGTCTGCACTTCTATCAACAGATGTGCGCCGCCCTGGAGGTCTAGGCCAAGATTGACGGTTTTATGCGGAATCCAGCTCGGCAGGTCCGTGCTGAGATTGTCCGCCCGCCAGAAATTTGGTGATGCGTAGATCAAGCCGAGCACACAGATCGCCAGAATAACAACGATCTTCCACCTGGCAAAGTAGAGCATTGGTGAGTCAGTTGCCCTTACCGAACCGGCCGAACAACCCGCCGAGGCCACCAGCGGGCCTGCCGCCATCATTGGCGGGCGCAGCAGCGGCCGGATTGGGTTTGCTTAGCACATCGGTTATCTGCGAGCGGACCATGCGCACTCGCACCCCCTCTGCGATTTCCACCAGCACTTCATGCTCGTTGTTGACCCGCGCAACGACACCCATGATCCCGCCGGCGGTTACCACCCTGTCGCCGCGTCTGAGCGCCGCCACGAGTTCGCGATGGGCCTTGGCCTTCTTTTGCTGCGGACGGATCAGCAGGAAGTAGAAAACGACGAAGATGAGGATGATCGGTAACAGGCCGGTCAGCATGTCGCCGCCGCCGCCCGACTGCGCGTAGGCCGGTGAGATCAGCATGGGAGGCCCCTCCGAATAGACGCGCGACTATAGCCGCAGATAGCGCCTGCGCAAGCGCCTCGGCAGCTCAAGCCGAAGGCACGACCCCAAGGTCGAACACAACACCTTCCAGGTCGGCTGCCAGGGCCGGGTAGCGGACCGTCACCAGCGGATCGTGACCGGGCACAAGCCGGTCGAGAGAACCGGCAAGTGCTAGGCAGCGCCGATAGCCTTCCACCATCTTTGCAAGGTCGTAGAAGATCGCGAAGGGCCGCTCATGCATGACTTCCTCAAACAGATGAACAGCATCCGAGGCCAGCAGGATCCAGCCGCGTTTGCTGTGAACGCGAAGCACTGTCTGGCCGCGCGCATGACCGCCGATCAGGTACGACTCGAGGCCAGGCGCAATTTCGACGACCGGGTCGTTGTCAAAACACAGGCGGTCTTCATAGACGAGCTGCACCAGCGCCTGCGTGTCACAGAGATGGTAGGCTTGGCGGAAGGCCGGGTGCGTCATGTCTGGTCCCGTGATCGACACCATTTCCTCCGCATGCATGCGGAAGGCGGCAGCCGGATAGTCGGCGAGATTACCGACATGATCGAAATGCGCGTGGGTCAGCAACACATCGGGCGCCGTCTTCGCATCGACGCCGAGTCGACCCAGCACGGCTGCCGGGTCGTGCCGCAATATGCGGCCGCCCTCGCCGGAAAAATCAGATTTGAAGCCGGTATCGACGATCCAGGTTCGTCCAGCCCCGACGATGACATAGGTGAAGAAGTCGAGGCCTGGGATCATTTTGGCGGGGTCACCTCCCAGGAAAGTCGAGCCTTCCGGGCGCTGCGCCTGCTCACCATAGCGGATTGCAAGGACATCGTAGGACGGCAGGGCGGTCATGCAGGTTCTCCCCGATACTGCTAAGATGCGTCTGTTTTCCAAAGGAGGGCGGCTCCCTGGTGCCCAGTCTAGCACCGACCGTCAGCATTCTGGTCCCGTGTTTTGAGGCCACTGAAACCATCGGCAAGGCGGTCGAGAGCGTGCTTGCGCAGACATTTGACGATATTGAGGTGGTACTCGCCTCCGACGATGGTGTGGACTACGTAGCCCTGCTCGGCTGTAGCGACTCACGACTCCGGCAGGTTTCCACCGGACAAAACGGCAGCGGCGATGGGCCCGCCCGCAATGCCGCGCTTATAGCGGCGCGCGGACGCTTTATCACTAATCTCGATGCCGATGACGCCGTACGTCCCGACCGTTTCGCCTTCATGCTGCCTTTTGCTGATCGCTACGGCGCGGCGGTGGACAATACAGCGCTCTGGATTGAAGGACATTTGACGAAAACTGCGTTCCCGGCGGAGCCAGTCGACTTCCCGTTGACGGTCGAAGCGGTCCTTGGCCCGCGCCTGCCGATGAACGCACTCCTCCGCCGCGAATTTGCCGGCGAGGGCTGGCACGCCTTCGATTTCTGTAGCGATGTGGTGTTCAACCTTGAAGTGCTCAGCCGCTGCCCCACGTTCCGGGGCCTCGCGCGGACCGGTTACGATTACATCAAGCGCGACGGCTCGATCACCCAGTCACCGGACACGGCCGACCGCGCGGCGCGCGGCTATGCCGCCATCATCGCTGCCATAGATGCAGGCGAACTCGACCTCACACCTGAAATTGCATCCGCCGCCCGCGCTGAATTTGTCGCCAATGCCCACACCAACGAGGCGTTCCGTACGGCGCAGAACGCCCGGCGGGTCGAGAACCTGGAAGCTTGGCTCGCGTCATGACGGTCGTGCTGGTGACGGGCGCAGCGCGGCGGATCGGCCGTCATCTAGCGCTCAGCTTCGGCCGGACAGGCCGCTCGGTCGGTATCCACTACAATGGTTCTCGGCATGAGGCGGAAACGCTTGCCGCACGAATCAAGCGGGCAGCCTTGCTACCTGCAGACCTCTCGAGTTGGGATGCTGCCGAGGCTCTGATCGCTGATTGCGAGGCCGCACTCGGCCCCGTCGATGTGCTCGTCAATTGCGCATCCACCTTCGAATATGACGACATGGAAACGCTGGAAGCTGGCACCTGGGCGCGGAATATCGCTGTCAATCTGGCGGCCCCAGTCAATCTCATCCGCGCCATCGCCGCGCGCGGCCGCCCGGCAGTCGCAATCAACTTTCTCGACTTCAAGGTCTGGCGGCCGAGCGCGTCTTTCTTGTCCTACACGCTGGCTAAGACAGCACTCCAGAACGCTACGACGATGCTAGCGCAGGCATTGGCACCCGCTGTGCGGGTCAATGCAGTTGCGCCGGGCGTGGCCCTGCCGAGCGGCGGCCAAAGCGCCGACGAATATCGAGCCGTCGTCCGTTCCACGCTGCTCGGGCGTGAGATCGCGCTGGACGACCTGTTTCGCGCCGTGCGTTACCTTATCGAAACCGAAAGTGTGACCGGAGAGACGCTGTATGTTGACGCTGGATTTCGCTTCCAGGACTATGAAGACATTGAGATGGCAATGATCGAGGAATGACGCAAAACTGGCAACGTGTGGCCCTTGAGGGTCTCATCCTGGAGACTAGGGTGGGCATAGCCGGCTGGGAGCGCCATCCCGACAGGCGCCAACGCCTGCTGGTCGATGTGGAGATGACTCGACCTGCGTGGGAGACGGCCCGCAGCATCGACGACTGCATCGATTATGACCGCATCTTTGCACATGTGACCTCCGAGTGGCCAGACCGCCCGCATACAGACCTGCTGGAAACGCTGGTGGATGAGCTTCTGGCATTTTGCCTGGAGGATCCGAAGGTCACCTGGTGCTGTGTCCGGGTGCGCAAACCTGACGTCTATAACGGGCGCGCCGTACCGGTCGTGGAGGCCGCGCGCGGACGATGAGGATGGGCGATGACGGCGGTGGATCGAGACCACAGGGCCTGCCTGCCCCAATCCATCTTGTTCCCATATAAAGCCTGATCAGTCTGGCAGTTCGTGCAGCCAGTCCGAGAGGGCCCTGCCGATCTCGTCGGGGGAATCCTCCTGGAGAAAATGGCTTCCCCTGATCTTCACTACCGTCTGGTTGGGCCAGCCGAGGCAGAACTTCCTTTGCTGACCAGTCAGTATGGCACCGGGCTCAGCATCAATGAATAACTTAGCAACATCCGATGACGCTAGCCACTGCGAATAAGCGCGGACGACTTCGACAACATCCGCAGGCTCGCCGGAAATCGGGATCTCGCGAGGCCATGTGAGCGTCGGGCGCCGGTCCTCGCCGGGCGCAACGAAGGGTCGGCGGTAAACCGCCATTTCTTCTTCGGACATCTTGCGCAGGATCGAACCGGGCAGCACGCGCTCGACAAATAGGTTTTTCTCCAGAACCATCCCTTCGCCTGCAGGCGAGCGGAAGCCCTGGAACACGGCCTTCGCCGTTTCCGGCCACTCCTCCCATGACATCGGTCGGACGATGGACTCCATGTAACAGAAGCCACGCACCCGATCGCGATGCCGGTTGCCCCAGTCGAAACCGAGCGCCGAACCCCAGTCGTGGATGACGAGAACGGCATTGCCGCCGAGGCCGACGGCGTCGAGAAAGCCATCAAGATAGTCTCGATGCTCGACGAAACGGTAGCTGCCAGGTCCGGAGGCGTCGAGCTTGTCACTGTCGCCCATGCCGATCAGGTCGGGCGCTAGGCAACGGCCCTGACCAGCCACATGCGGCATGATGTTGCGCCAGAGATAGGAGGAGGTCGGATTGCCGTGTAGGAAGACGATGGGGGCGCCCTCCCCTATCTCAACATAGGCCATCCGCTTGCCCTTAACCTCAAGGAATGACTTCGTTGGCTCTGCGGCATTCATGGGTGTCACTCCCCGCTAAACACCGGCTTGCGCTTCTCGGCAAAGGCTCTCACGCCCTCGCGTCCGTCGCCGCTGGCAGCCCGGGCTGCTATGTCACGGGATTCAAGCTCCATCTGCGTCTCAAGACCGTTCTGGAAGCTCTCGGCCATCAGCCGCTTGACCGCCCCGTAAGCGCCGGTTGGTCCTTCGGCGAAGCGATGTGCTTGCTTCTCCGCTTCTGCTATCAACTCTTCATCCGGCGCCACGCGATCCACGATACCGAGCTCCATCGCTTCGGCGGCACCCAGCATCCGGTTCGTGAGCGCTAGCTCCTTCGCACGGCGAAACCCGACGAGCCGGGGCAGGAACCAGGTCGAACTGCCGTCGGGAGAGAGACCAGCGTCGGTGTAGGCCATGGTGAAGCGCGCGCTCTCGGCGGCGAAGA
Organism: Alphaproteobacteria bacterium; assembly: GCA_026710105.1. GTDB lineage: Bacteria > Pseudomonadota > Alphaproteobacteria > Bin95 > Bin95 > Bin95. The sequence continues at coordinate 45,024 of JAPORR010000083.1, read as the reverse complement.
CGATATCGCCAGCCATCGCCAGCGACAGGCCGCCGCCTGCGGCCATGCCATTGACCGCCACCACCACCGGCGCATCCATCCGGTTCATCACCGCAACCGCTGCGTGGAGACTGCCCGTCATCTCGGCCAGCACAGAAGCGATCCTGTCACCTGCCTTAAGGAAGAATTTGAGATCGCCGCCGGCGCTGAACATTTTGCCGGCGCCGGTCAGCAGCACGGTGCGCACCGCCTTGTTCTTGTCGCAGTCGATCACGATGCGATGGAACGCTCGGACTAGGTCCAAGTCGAAGGCGTTGGCGGCATCGGGACGGTTGAGCGTTACATATGCAAGGCCATCCCGGACTTCGTAGAGGATGCTGTCTGCTGGCATTGCTACTACTCCACCAGCAGGACGGTCGAACCTGTGGTTCGGCGCCCTTCAAGGTCCTCATGCGCTCTGGCGGCGTCAGCAAGCGTATAAGTCTGGTTCACCTCGATTCTGACCTTGCCGGAACCCACCATGGCGAACAACGCCTCGGCTGATGCCTGCACCTCTTGCTGCGTCAGCGTGTAATGCACAAGCGATGGCCGAGTCAGGTAAAGTGAGCCCTTGGCTGCCAAGATACCGGGCGCAAAGGGCGCAGCAGGGCCGGACGCATTGCCGAAAGACACCATCACCCCACGTGGCGTCAGACAATCCAGCGACTCCTCCCAGGTCGCTTTGCCGACACTGTCATAGACGACCGGAACACCGGTCCCACCGGTCAACTCGCGCACCTGCTGAGCGATGCCGCCCTGCTTGTAGTCGATCATGTGGTCATAGCCGTAACCCTTGGCGAGCGCACATTTTTCGGGGCCGCCCGCCGTGCCGATGACGGTGGCTCCGAGCGCCTTTGCCCACTGCCCGGCGATAAGCCCGACGCCGCCTGCCGCCGCATGGAACAGGATGGTCTGGTCTGATGTTACCTCGAAGGTGCGGTTCAGCAGATACTCGACGGTCATGCCTTTCAGCATCATCGCCGCGGCCTGCCTGTCGTCGATGTCGTCCGGCAGTTTCACCAGCCTGTCGGCGGGCATGATGCGCGCTTCCGAATAGGAGCCTGGTGCCCCGCCCGCATAGGCAGCCCGGTCGCCCGACCGGACATGCTTCACGCCTTCGCCGACCGCCTCGACGACGCCCGCCGCCTCACTGCCGATCCCGCTCGGCATGGGCAGGTCGTAGAGCCCGGACCGGTGATAAGTGTCGATATAGTTCAATCCGATAGCGGTATGGCGGATCAGCGCTTCGCCGGGGCCGGGTTCGCCGACCGTCACTATACGCAATTCCATCGCCGACGGCGGTCCCGGTCTGTCGATCCGGATGGCTTTGACCTGCATCTTGCCTCACTCTATGTAGCATCGTCCCGTTGTTTCGCGCATCGCTGCGGATTCCGCAAGGAGCATCCATGACCCGCTACGCCGACATGCCGGACGGCATGGCCAGGCATCTGGCTCGCCTGCCGCTACCCGATATCGAGGGCGGCGCCTTCGTCTCCGGGCCGCCATTGGCCGAACGCCGGATTGCCGTCGTTTCGTCCGCCGGCCTCGGCAGACGAGGGGACCGCCCGTTCGGCCCCGGCGCCATCGATTACCGGGTGCTGCCCGCGGATGCGGGCGCCAACGACATCGTGATGAGCCACATCTCCGTCAATTACGACCGGACCGGCTTCCAGCAGGACCTCAATACCGTCTATCCGCTGGAGCGGTTGAAGGAAATGGCGGCCGCCGGCGAGATCGGCGGTGTCGCAGCCCATCATTATTCCTTCATGGGCGCCAGCGACCCTTCGCCGATGCAACCCTTCGCCGAGGATGCGGCGGCGGCCATGCTGGCGGAAGGCGTCGATACGGCGCTTCTGGTGCCTGTCTGACCGAACTGCACGCGCGCCGTGTGCGCGCTCGCCCACTATCTGGAACGCAAGGGCATTGCGACGGTTGCCATCGCTCTCGTCCACGAGCATGCCGAGGCGATCGGCAATCCGCGCACATTGTCCGTTCCGTTTGAGCTCGGCCGGCCTCTCGGCGCGCCCGATAATCCGGAATTCCAGCTCGAGGTTCTGCGCGCCGCCCTCCACCTGCTCGACCGGCCCGTCGGCCCGGTGCTGGAGGAATTCCCGGACCTGGCGCCGGAGCCTGCCGATTACGAAGGCTGGGCCTGTCCGATATCCCTGCCCCGCCCGGAGACCGCGCCGGATGGCAGCCATGAGCGACGCGTCGTGGACGAAATCGCCCGCCTGCGGCCTTGGTGGGATCTTGCGACAGAACGGCGCGGGCGTACCACGGTCGGGGCTGGCGGCGGCGATATCGAGGAGGCTGCCCGGATCGTCTGCCGCTACGCCGACGGCGCGGAGGGGGATGACCCGGGGCCCGAACGCACGCTGTCCCGCGCGCTAAAGCTCGCCTGCGACGACCTGATGGCCTTCTATACCGAGGCGGCCACGGCGCAGCCCGGAGGAGCGACCTCGCAGGACCTTTCCGACTGGTTCTGGGGTGAGACGGCTGCCGGCAGGGCCTTGCTTGCGCTTTGCCAACGCGCCGTCAGTGAGGACGACAAGGGCATGCAACTCCTCGGCAGCCTGCTGATCCTGCCGCGAAGCCAGGCGCACCGCGCAGGGGCCTAGAAATAAAACGAACCTTGGGCCTATATGGTGCCATGGCGCGCCAGGGCAACAACAGAGGCAAGAGACGTGCTGCGCGGCGGCGCGGGCCGAGCCTGCGCAAGGGAGCAGGCGGTCATTCCGGCAAGGCCAAGGAATCGCCGCATTCGCCCGCCAGAACTCCCGCGAAAGTGGCGCCCAAACGGAAACCGCCGCATCGAGCCCGTCGCGGCAAACGAAAGATAGGCAGCGGCCCAGGCGCGCGCCGACGGTTGTTGTGGCGCCTTATTTCCGGAATTGCTGTCGCCGGCATATGGGGGCTTGTCGCCCTGATCGCTATACTCGCCTATTTCTCTTACACCTTGCCCGATGTCGACCGGATAGCGGACAGTGGGCGGCGGCCCGGCATCTTCCTCAACGACGTAGCCGGTAATCCCGTTCTGGCGAAGGGCGACCTTTACGGCGACACCGTTGACGCTGCCCGGCTGCCTCCCTATGTGCAGCACGCTGTCATCGCCATCGAAGACCGGCGCTTCCTGGAACACAGCGGCGTCGATCCGATTGGCTTGGCGCGGGCACTCTGGGTCAACATCGTCGAGGGGGGCGTGCGCCAGGGCGGCAGCACGATCACCCAGCAGCTTGCAAAAAACATCTTCCTAACGCCCGAGCGGTCCATCGAAAGAAAGATACGCGAGGCGCTGCTCGCTTTCTGGCTGGAATGGCGCTACGACAAGAACCGCATCATTTCGCTTTACCTGAACCGGGCCTATTTCGGCGCCGGAGCGTATGGCGTGGACGCCGCGGCGCGGCGCTTCTTCTCCAGACCCGCAACCGAAGTCGATCTTTGGGAAGCCGCTGTGCTCGCCGGTCTGCTCAAGGCACCGAGCCGGCTCTCGCCAACGGTCAATCCGGCCGGCGCCGCCGAGCGAGGGCGACTCGTTCTGAAGGCAATGGCAGAGGCTGGTTTCATTTCCGCCGAACAGGCCGCGAAGGCCGGCGCATCGACTTTGCGGACAGCAACGGAGCCCGACGGGCGCGGCTATTTCGCCGACTGGGTTCTGGCCCAGGTCAACCGGCGCCTCGGCATGGTGGGCCGGGACCTTCGCATCGCAACAACCTTCGACCCCGGCCTGCAAAGTCTGGCGGCGGAAACGGTCGCCGAGGCGCTGGCGGATATATCGAACCCGTCGCAGGCCGCACTCGTCGCCATGTCGCCCGACGGGGCAGTGCGGGCGATGGTCGGCGGCAAGGACTACGGCGCCAGCCAATTCAATCGCGCCACCCAGGCGCTTCGCCAGCCGGGCTCAGCCTTCAAGCTGTTCGTCTATCTAGCGGCGCTGGAGCGCGGCCAGCATCCCGACGACATCGTGACCGACGCGCGCGTCAATGTGGGCGGATGGGCGCCCCGGAACTTCGATGGCCGTTTCCGCGGCTCCGTCGCCATGCGGGACGCCTTCGCGCAATCGCTGAACGCCGCCGCCGTCCGCCTTGCCGACCGGGCCGGGCGCGGCCGCGTCGCCGAATCCGCGCGCCGCCTTGGCATTACGTCCGACCTTGCGCCCGACCTCACCATTGCGCTGGGGTCGAACGCGGTCAGACTCATCGAGCTGACGGGCGCTTACGCCACCTTCGCCAATGGCGGTGCCGGGGTCATTCCTTATGGGGTACAGCGGATCGAGGGCGTGTTCGAGCGCTCGGGCGCTGGGGCGGGCGAAGCCGTGGCGCCTGGCGTCGTGGCGTCCATGAACGATATGCTGGCCGCCGTTGTAACCCGGGGCACCGGCAAGGCCGCGCGACTCGCCGATCGCCGGTCCGCAGGCAAGACGGGCACCAGCCAATCATTCCGCGATGCCTTCTTCATCGGCTTCACCGGCAATCTGGTCGCCGGCGTCTGGGTGGGCAATGACGATGGCGAGCCCATGGACGAAGTCACGGGCGGGAGCCTGCCGGCCCGCATCTGGCGCGACTTCATGGAAGCCGCGCATGAAGGCGCACCCGAGCGCCCGATTCCGGGCATAGGTGCTGGCGGGAAACCTTACCCTTTCCGACCGAAGATCGCCGGCGGCGAGCAGTAACCCTGGCAGGACCTATGCCGGCGGCAATGTCGCTGCGCGGAACCGATCCTTCGCAAGCGCGGCGTCCAGCGAGCGTCTGATAGCGGGCGGGCCTGCATCGGGCGTGACCTTGAGCAACACGAAGGACACACCATTGGCTTCGCGGAGCAGCCGGCCGGCAACCTCGATCTCGTCCGGCCCGGATACCGAACGGACCGCCGGGATTCCGGCTCCTGACGCCATCACCGCCAGGTCCACCCCGAGGGATGTGTGGCTTTTCTGGTAGCCGGTCTCGCCGTAATGGCCGTTATCGACACACACAATGGATAGGTTGGGCGGGTTCAGTATGGCAACGGTCGCGAGCGAGCCTACATTCATCAGCAGTTCGCCGTCGCCCGTCAGCACCAGCACGCTGCGGTCCGGGCGCGCGAGCGCCAGCCCGAGGCCCATGGCGACCGCGCCGCCCATGACGCCGGCGCAGGCGAAATAATTGGCTTCGGGCTCGCATAGCGCCGCCGTGTCCCTGGCTGTGCCGGCAAGCCCTGCGACGATCAACCAGTCCTGCGGGTCGCCCACCAGCGCCGGCACGGCCTCGCGCCTGTCGAGCGTGCCGACAGGGCTCATTTCGGCCGCAATGCCGGCTCGGAATGCTTCATTCATTGCTTCCACTCTCTGCCTAAAATGCCTTGGCACCAATCAATTTCTGTGTCAGAAGTACGCCGACCGCCTGCCCTGACTTGAAGACCATTGTGCAGGCCGCACGCATCGCGCTCTCAACCTCGTCGGGCCGGTCGATCCGCATGGTGACGAAGCCCATCGCCTGCATCACTGGCTCGACAGCCTGCCCCATCGGCATCTGCCAGGGATTGCCCTCGCCGAAATCGCCGCGCATCGACACCAGCACCAGCATCGGGAAAAGGCCGTTCTTCACCAGCGAGAACATGTTCACGCAATTGCCGATGCCGGAGGACTGCATGGCCGCCACGCCGCGCGCGCCGCCGAGATGAGCGCCGCCGAGCATGGCGATGCCTTCCTCCTCCGTGGTGAGCGGCACGGAATGCATCTCCGGGTCCGCAAGCGACCTGTCGATCAGCACCCGGTGGCCGGCATCCGGCACATAACTCACCTGGCTAACTTCGAACTCCTTCAGGACCTGGTAAAGGTCCTCTTGCCAATCGGCCATCGTTTCCTGTCCTATCCGGGAGACGGTCCTAATAATTGCGCGCGAACCGCCGCCGCAATGGCGTCCGGGCCGACACGCAGCATATCCTCGAGCGGTTTGGCGTAGGGAATGGGTACACGTGGCGCGCCGAGCCGTTTCACCGGTGCTTTCAGGACGCCGAACAGCGCCTCCGAGACGGTCGCCGCGACCTCGGCCCCGAAACCACCGACTAAGACCGCCTCATGCGCTACGACCAGCCGCCCAGTCCGGCGCACGGAGGCCAGCACCGCTTCGCGATCCCACGGCCAGAGCGTGCGCAGGTCTACCACCTCTACGGATATGCCCTCCTCTGCCAGCTCTCCGGCCGCTTCACAGACGTTGTGGACCATGGCGGACCAGGAGACCACGGTTGCGTCGCTACCCTCGCGCACAACCCTCGCGCTGCCGAGCTCGCCCGGTGGCTCGTCCGCGCCGAGTTCCTCCTCGATGCCCCACAGGTCCTTGTGCTCCAGATAGACGACCGGGTCGTCGCTGCGGATCGCCGCCTTCAGCAGGCGCAGATTGTCACCCGGCGTCGCGGGCGCCACCACGGTCAGGCCTGGAATATGCACATACCAGGCTTCGAGCGACTGCGAGTGCTGCGCGGCCGACGAGCGCCACATGCCCATCGGCTCCCGCACCACCAGCGGCACGCCGCCCTGCCCGCCGAACATGTAGCGCGCCTTGGCGGCCTGGTTCACCAGCTCGTCCACGGCGCAGAGCGCGAAATCCGCAAAACGCATCTCCACCACCGGGCGCGTCCCCGCCAGCGCCGCGCCGACTGCCGCACCGAGGATCGCCGCCTCGGAGATCGGCGCGTCCGAAATCCGCAGCGGCCCGAACTCCTCCGCCATGCCGGCATATTGCCCGAACACACCGCCGCGCCCGAGGTCCTCGCCAAGCGCCCACACAGTCGGGTCGCGGCGCATCTCCTCCGCCAGCGCCCGCCGCCCGGCCTCCATATAGGTGGTTGTCACCATCGGAATGCGGCCTCGCGCGGGTCGCCCACATCCTGCACATCCGCATAGAGAGCGGCGGTCTCCGGCCAGGGCGCGGCCTTCGCCTCCTCATATGCTGCCCGCATCTCCTCCACCGCCGCTTCGCGGTGGCCCGACAGTATGTTCTCTCCAACGCCGTGCGCGCGCAGGGTCTGCGCCGCGCGGGCAATTGGGTCGTCCTTCCAGCGCGCCGCCGCTTCCCCGGCGTCGCGATAGGCTGCCTTGTCCACAGCCGTGTGCCCGGTCAGACGCCAGGTCTTCGCCCAGAGGAATTGCGGCCCAGCGCCCGCCAGAACGCGCTCGCGCAGCTCCGTTGCCGCTTCCGCCACACGGTCCACATCGTTGCCGTCCACGGCGTGTGCCGGAATGCCGAGCGCCTCGGCGCGCGCCGCCGGGCCGGGGCCGCCGGTCATCGTTTCGGTGCGCGTGGTGGCGGCATAGGCGTTGTCCTCGCAGACGAACAGCACCGGCAGGTCGAACACTCGTGCCCAGTTCAGCCCCTCCAGAAAGGGCCCGCGATTGATGGCACCGTCGCCAAAAATACAGCAGACGATGTGCCGCTCGCCCCGGAGCCGCAGCGCATGGGCCGCGCCGGCGGCGATGTTGATGTTCGCGCCGACGACGCCGTTCGCCCCCAGCATGCCGACCGAGAAGTCGGCGATATGCATTGAACCGCCCTTACCGCCGCAATTGCCACCTTCGCGCCCGAACAGCTCGCGCATCATGGCGGCGGCCGACGCGCCCTTCTCCAGCGTGTGGCCGTGTCCGCGATGGGTGGAGAGCAGCAGATCGTCTCGCGCGAGGCTGCCGACCGTGCCGACCGCACAGGCTTCCTGCCCGATGGAGGGGTGGATGGCGCCCAGCACCAGTCCTTCCTCCAGTGCTGCGACGGCCCGCTCCTCGAAGGCGCGGATGCGGTGCATCCGCCGATGCCGGTCTGCCAGCCGTTCAAGGTCGAGATTGGGCCGGTTCAAAGGCCCAGCATCCGTTTCGCGATGATGTTCCGCTGGATTTCGTTGGAGCCGGCGAAGATGGTGTGCTTGCGGTCGTTGAAATATTTCGCGGCAAGCGCATTGGCGTAGTCGGGGCCAACCGGCTCCTCGTTCCAGCCGTGCTCCATAGCCTCGATCCGGTAGGGCGAGGCGTCATAGGCCGCCGCCTCCATCTTGAGTTCGGAGAGGCGTTGCTGGATTTCCGTGCGGCGGATTTTAATCATGGACGCTTCCGCGCCGATCTCCCGGTCTGCCGAAACGGCGGCGAGCATGCGGAGCATCTGCATTTCCAGCGTCTGGAGTTCGATCTCGACCTCCACCACCTTGCGCATGAAGGCGGGGTCGTCCTCCAGCCCCCGGTCCGCCGCGATCTCCTTGAGCGAGCGCAGGCCGTTCTTCTGCGTTCCCAGCGCGCCGCCACCCATGCGCTCGTGGCCGAGCAGGTATTTCGCGATGGTCCAGCCCTGGTTCACCTCGCCCACAAGATTCTCGCGCGGCACGACGACATCGGTGAAAAACACCTCGTTCACTTCGTGTAGGCCGTCCATGGTGATGAGCGGCTTCACCTCGATGCCGGGCGTGGCCATGTCGATCAGAATGAAGGAAATGCCCTCCTGCCGCTTGCCGTCGGTCGAGGTGCGCACGAGGCAGAAGATCCAGTTCGCCCAGTGAGCTGCGGTGGTCCAGATCTTCTGCCCGTTGATGACGAAGCGGTCGTCATGCACCTCGCAGCGTGTCTTGAGCGAGGCGAGGTCCGAGCCGGCGCCGGGCTCGGAATAGCCCTGGCAGAAAATGCGCTCGCCGGAGAGAATGCGCGGCAGGTTGTCCCGCTTCTGCTCCTCGGTGCCGAAAGCCATCAGCACCGGTCCGCACATGGAAAGCCCGAAGGGGATCGGACGCGGCGCATTGGCGAGCGCCTGCTCCTCGTCCCAGATATATTTCTGCGTCACCGTCCAGCCGGGGCCGCCCCATTCCGTTGGCCAGTTGGGCGCGATCCAGCCCTTGTCGTGCAACGCCCTGTGCCAGGCCATCGTCTCGTCGAGCGTCGGCTGCACGCCGAGCCCCACCTTGCGCGCCACATCGCCCGGCAGCGCCTCTGCCAGGAAGGAACGGCACTCGTCGCGAAAGGCTTCGTCTTCGGGAGCGAAATTGAGGTCCATGGGGCGGCCTGCCAGTGGTTAGTGGTCACTGGATAGTGGATAGTCCGGCCGAGGCCAGCCTGCAACCGCCATCCACTATCCACCGGCCACTATCCACTATCCACTCGAAACCCAAGCTGCGGGTCGAGGTCCTGGTTGCGGCGCTCAAAGGCAACCTGGACCGGCGCCTTCTCCTCCTCTGTTATCACCGGGTGGTTCTCCGCCGTCGCAATGTTCCGCCGCGACGCCTCACCATGCGTCAGCGTCTCGACGGATTTCGGTGTCCCCGGCCTGCGCACCATCTATTCGCCTTCTCCCTCCGCTGTTTCCAGAACGCCTCAATGCAGGGACAAGTTCCGGAACAGCGTCTTCGATCATGGTCCAAATCATGTCGTCATTGATATGAAGATAGGCATAAGCCAGGCGGTTCCGCGCCCCGATAATCGCATGCCAGGGAATGTCGGGATGCGCCCTCCGAATCGCGCCGGGTACGCGGGTCGCCGTCTCGTCGATCAACTCCAGATTGCGCAGAACGGCATGATAGGTCCGCGCATCGCCGATGAAGGCGTCCTGGTCCACACCGTCGGTAAATGAATGCCGGGCCGGCGTACCGCATTGACGGTCTGCCAGGCCATAAGCATGGCCATGACGGTGGTCTTGCCCGTCGCGAGTTTCAGCGCCAGCCGGGACAAGCCGGGATTCGCGTCTTCGTTCGCCCTTTCGAGTTCTTCAAGAAAAGCTCGCCCGGCGCTTCCCTATGACTGCGCGACCTCCGTCAGCCAAATCGCGGTCTCCACGGCCTCCACCTGGCAGAAGAACGGGCAGAATTCCTTGAACCGATGGTGGCCCAGTGCTTGAGCAGCCAGGCTGTCTCTGGCGTCACCCGCCATTGCGACTCCGGCAGTGCGCGCCAGCTATCGACCTGCTGGTGGATGCTGGTGATGGTTTCGATCAACCTGTAGCCGGTCCCCGGTCGCAAGCCGCTGCGCCGTGTTTCGTTCGCGACCAGTTCGAGCTACGTCCCCTTGCGCGTCCTGGCCACGGGAATCGGCGGAACGAAAGAAACGTCGCGGCGGCGTTCGAGGATTCGGTCGGTGGGCTGGCCGGTCCCGTCGAGTTCCCAATGCCGGGACGGATATTCGTAGGGCGAGTTGAGGATCGGACCGTTGAAGAAGTGGGCCGTCATTCGGGAAGCTCCCAGGCCAAGTGTCGATGCCGGCAAGGGCTATCATGCGCTCCGGCGCGAAACCGCGTCCTGCGCACTACCGCCCGCGCGAGAAGCGGCCCCGGGCGGCTTCGTAGGCGCCGAAGAGGGTGAGTGCGAGGGTGAGGGGGAGGAGGAAGTAGATCGCCCTGTAAGTGATGATGCCCGCGGCCACGACATGGGTCGGCACCGTCTCCGGCATCAGCACGAACAGCACGGTCTCGAATACGCCGAGCCCGCCCGGCACATGGCTGATATAGCCAGCCATGTAGGCCAGCACATAGACCGCCACGAAATGCCAGTAGGGCATGCCGAAATCCGGCGGCAGCACGAGGTAGAGCACGGCGCTGGTGAACGCCCATTCCAGAATGCCGACGCCGAACTGCATCAGCCCGTGGCGGAGCTTGGGCGGCGTGACCTCGCGTTCGCCGAGGCGCACGACCGGCTTGCCGCAAAGACACCACAGCACATAGAGCGCGCCGGACAGCACCCAGACCCCTGCGACCGTGCGCACCAAGCCGGGCTCCAGCTCCAGCGCATACGCCAGCGCCGCCGCATTGGGAAGCGTCAGCAGCCCGCCCACCGACAGCGCGCAGAGGTAATAGACGATGCCGGCATAGAGGACGACGCGGGCGATGTCCCCAGCGGACACGCCCCAGTCTGTATAGAAGCGAAACCGTACTGCGCCGCCGGTCAGCGCCCCGAAGCCCAGATTGTGGCTGAAAGCGTAGGAAATCGACGAGACGAACGCCACCCGGCCGAACCCCATGCGCCGCCCGATATAGCGGAAGGCGGTGTGATCGTAGACCGCCAGCACCAGATAGGCCGCGAATGTCGCCGCCACGGCCGCTAGGACGCGATGCAGCGGGATGGCTTCCAACTGGCGGAGCAGGTCGTCCCAGCGAAGGTCGCGCAATTGCCAGGTCAGCGCCCAGACAGCGGCGGCGAAGACTGCGATGGCGGCGACAACGCCCGCGTAATGCCAGAACCGCCTCCGCACGGGCCCTTCAGCCGGACGGACGGAATTTCGGGATCGTCAGGTCTTCCGAGACCTTGTCGAAAAACACCTCGACCCGTTGCTCGATATGAACTGCGTCCACGTCGTCGGTCGCGAGACTGTTCACGATGCGCGCACCCTTGTCCAACTCGATGCAGGCGACGACATAGGGCGTCTCGTCCCGGAAGGCCGGCCGGCACGTGGCAGACGGTGAAGGAATAGACGACCCCAGTTCCCTTCGCCTCGACCTAGCGGCTCTTGGCGGCCGGCGCAAGACGGCGCGAATAGAGAAAACAGCGGCCGGTTTCGCCGCAGCGCTGGGCCATCAGGCGGCCTTCGCGCGCGCCGCTCCAGTAGGGCTCCGACCTGGATCTATGGTGGGGACCGGCTTGTCGTAGGTCATGGGCCGGATTTTACCCCTTTTCGGTCGAGAGGATGAGCGTCGCACCGGAAGACAGAACGCCGCCCGTGCCATGGCATATCGCCGTGCGCATGCCCTCGACCTGCCTCTCGCCCGCAAGGCTCCAGAGCTGGTGGCACACCTCAATGATGGTGAACAGCCCGTACATGCCCGGATGGCAATAGGAGAGTCCGCCGCCATTGGTGTTGACCGGGAACGCGCCGCCGATCCGCCCGCCCTTGACGAAGTCCTTCCCTTCCGTAGCCGCAGAGCGTCTCCAGCGTCATCAGCATGGTGACAGTGAAGCTGTAGAGCATGGCGAGGTCGATTTCGGCCGACCCCGCCATAATGTAGGCCCGGCGCGAGGACCGCTCCGCGGCTTCGAGCTTCGCCATGTCAGGCATATGAGCGATGCTGATATGCGAAGCGGAAGCGCAGTGCCCCAGCACATGCACTGGTGGCGTACGCAGGTCGCGGGCGCGCTCCTCCGTCGCCATCACCACGGCCCCGCCGCTGTCGGTGACGAGGCAGCAGTCATAACGCCCGAGCGGTGAGGCGATCATCCGCGCACCCAGCACATCGTTCACTGTCATGGGTTCGCGGAAAGCAGCGGCGGGATTGAGCGCGGTCCAGGCGCGCGTTGCCACGGCGATCTCGGCCAGCGTTTTGCGGGTCGAGCCATAGACATGGGCGTGACACTGTGCTGCCATCGTATAGGCGCCGACCGGGAACGGCAGGCCGTCTGGGCGGCTTGGCTTTTCTGGAGCGAGCTGTAAGCGAACAGCACCACCTCCGCTTGGCCGGAACGGATTGCCTCCGCCGCCCGCATGCAGCACGAAGGCTGCGCCGCCGATATTCGTGCCGTCGAGATAGCGCGGCCATTCGAGGCCCATGCGTCGAGGTATCGGCCACCTCGACGATGACCGGGTTGTGGCTCATCCCCCGGCAGCCTCCAGGACGGATATGAGCGCATCCACAGCGAGGGCGCCCTCTCCTTTCGGCAGCACGATGAACGGATTTATGTCGATAGTCTCCAGCACATCCGCATTGATGGCGGCGAAGGTGGAGAGCCGGGCCAACGCCCCGGCCAGCGCCTCCTCATCTGCCGGCGGCGCGCCGCGCACGCCCTCAAGCATCGGATAGCCGCGCACCTCGCGGATCATCCTGTGCGCTTCGTCTATGCCGAACGGCGCGATGCGGAAGGTTACATCCTTCAGCACCTCGACGAAAATGCCGCCGAGCCCGAACATCACCACCGGGCCGAATACGGGGTCGCGAACGACACCCATTATCGTCTCGACGCCGCCCGACACCATCGGCGCGACCAGCACGCCGTCGATGCGTGCATCGGGGGCATGCGCCGCCGCGCGCGCCAGCAGGTCGCGGTAAGCCTGCCCGGCAGCCTCCTTCGTTGCCACATTGAGGATGACGCCGCCGATCTCGGACTTGTGCAGGATATCGGCCGACACGATTTTCATGACGACCGGGAAACCCGCTGCCGTAGCGGCTGCCGCGGCCTCGGCGGCGGAGGCTGCAAGCCGCTCCGGAACGGCCGGCACGCCGGCGGCCGCCAGAATGCGCTTGCCCTCAACTTCATTGATAGCCGTGCCAGCGTTCAATTCCGGCGCCCCGGCCGGCAGGTCCGGAGGCGGCGCGGACGGCCCCCGCCGCAACGCCTCGGCATACCACGCCAGGACGCCGAGCGCGTGAATGGCCCGGCTCGGATCCTCATAGCAGAGATAGCCCATCGCCTGGAGCCGCGCGCGCCGCTCGGGCGTGGTGAGGATGGCGAGCATGTGCAGATGGTCCGGGAATCGCCGCCGCACCGCGTCCAGGCTCGGCTCCAGCTCCTTCATCATCAGAGGGTTCAGACCTACGCCGGCGAGGAAACACACGGCGCTCGCATAGTCTCCCTCTTTCAGCAACGCGCCGTACATCGTCTCCATCAGCGTCGCGTCATTGATGAACTGCGCCGTGACGTCCAGCGGGTTGCGGGTGCCGGCGAACGGCACAAGCGCCTTCATCCGCTGCTGCGTCGCCTCCGGCAGCGGCGGCAATTCGAGGCCAGCATCCTCGGCCGCATCCGCCATGATGACACCGACCCCGCCGGAGACCGTGACGATGCCGGTCTTCGCGCTTTTCGGCAGCAGGCCGCCGGCGAAGGCGTAGCCGACATCGAACATCTCGTCGATGCTGTGGGGGCGAAAGACATTGTATTGGCGGAGCAGCGCATCGAATACAGCGTCGGAGCCCGTAAGCGACGCCGTGTGCGAGGCCGCGGCCGCCGTGCCGACTTCGGAACGCCCAACCTTCATCAGTACGACCGGCTTCTTTGCGGCGCGCGCAATCTCCAGCGCCTCGACCAGCTTTTCGGCGTCCTGCACGCCTTCCATATAGCCGAGCACGACCCTGGTGCCCGGATCCTGCGCCATATAGGCAAGACAGTCCGAGAACTCGACATCGCACTGGTTGCCCATCGTTGCCCAGAGATTGAGGCCGAGGCCGCGTTCGCGCGCCAGCGTGAAGCAATGACCGCCGAAGGCGCCGGACTGTGCCGCAACGGAAATCGTGCCTCTCTCCGGCCCCCTATCGCCGATAGCGGAGATGAAGGTGGCGATCATGCCGGTGCCGGTGTTCATCACGCCCATACAATTAGGCCCCATGATGCGGAGCCCGCCTTCGGTGCCAAGATCAGCGAGGCGGCGCTGCGCCTGCGCGCCTTCCTCGGAAATCTCGGCAAAGCCGGAGGACAGCACGATCGCGGCCTTAACGCCCTTCTCGATGCAGGCCGTCACCGCCGCCTCGACATGAGGCATCGGCACGACGATCACCGCCATATCAACCGCGCCGGGGATATCCGCGATGCCGGGAAAGGCCGGCAAGCCCTGGATCTCGGCGGCGCCTGGATTGACTGGATAGATCCTGCCGCCATAGCCGGCGATTTTCATGTTGTGGACCGGCCGGCCGCCGATCTTTGCGAAATTCGACGAGGCGCCGACAATCGCGACCGAACGGGGATTGAAGAATGCGTCGAGCGTCTCGATACGAATGGTCATTCCGGCTTCCCCCTCGGGCCTCAAACCTCGGCCGCGGCACGCTAGAACAGCAGGCGCCGGGCCTCAAGGAGGAGGCATGGCATCTCGCGAAAACCGGGCGCCTGTTTCAGACGCGGTAGGACTGCGATGCGCCGGTGAACGGGGAGATATCGCGCTCGTCGAGTTCGAGATGGATCAGCGCCGGCCCCGGATATGCGAGCGCAGCGCCAAGGGCGCCGGCGAACGCCGCGGTCTCCCGCACGCGGCTTGCATGGAGCCCATAAGCCCGGCCGACAGCTTCGAAATCCGGGCTGTCCAATCTCGTGCCGAAAATACCGCCTTCGCCGTAGCGGGTCTGTTGCGAGGTCAGGATCGAGCCCCAGGCGCTGTTGTCGCAAACGACGATCTTCACCGGCAGGCGTTCCTGCAAGAGGGTCACAGCCTCCTGCCCCGTCATCAAGAACCCGCCATCGCCTGCGAAGACGACGACAGGCGGCCCGGGTCGCGCAAGCGCTGCGCCGATGCCGCCCGGGACGCCATATCCCATCGCGCCCGCCATCGGGCCGGCTTGAGTGCGCGGGCCTTCGAACCGGAAATAACGATGCACCCAGCGTGCGAATGTGCCGCTGTCGGTAATTACAACAGCATCAGGCGGCAACTGCCTTCGGGTTTCGGCCGCGATTGCCGCGAGATCGACGCGACCGTGGACGGGTACACCGCCCGGCTCCGAAAAGCGGCGATACGCCCCGTTCAGTTCCGCTCGCCATTCGCGGCGGCCGGGCCCGCCGCTTGAAACAGCATCCGCAAGTGCCGCCAGCGCAGGGCCGGTGTCGGAGCGGATTGCTACGTCGGACGACCAGCGCGCCAAAACCTCGGCATCCGGATGGATATGGATCAGCGTCTGATTGTCCCGGATCATGGAAAAGTCGCGGGTCGTGATCCCGTCCAGCCGCGCCCCAGCAGCGACCACAAGGTCGGCCTCCTCCCAGGCTTGTTCCTGGAAATCGGCCCGGTTGATCTCCAGATGGCCAATATAGACGGGTTTGTTGTTGGAAAGCGCATCCTGGCAGCGATAGGCGGCGGTCACCGCCGCTCCGCTCGCTTCGGCGAAACGCGTAAGCGGGCCCTCCACGTCCTCGAACGCGATGAGTTCGCCCGCTATGATGACGGGTCTTTCTGCCGCATCGATACGCCGGGCAGCCTCGGTGACGATCTCCTGGTCCGGGAGCAGCGGCTCACGGGGCGTCGGCGGTGGAATGGCGCGCGTGCCTGCCTCGCCGTCCGAAATATCCTTCGCATCACCAGAACGACCGGTCCCGGCCGGCCCGCCATCGCGAGCTCCAGCGCGCGGGCGGCCTTCGCCGGCACCTCCGCCGCGCTTGCGGGTTCGAGTACTGCTTTCGTAATGCCGGAGAACATGTTGTGGTAATCAATTTCTTGAAAGGCTTCGCGGCCTTTGGACGCCGTCGGCACATCACCGATAACCAGCAGCATTGGCACCGAGTCTTGACGTGCGACATGCAGGCCGATGGATGCATTGGTGGAGCCCGGCCCGCGGCTGACGAGGCCAACCGACGGCTTGCCGGCAATTCTGCCATAGGCCGCGCAAGCGAAGGTAACGCCCGATTCATGCCGTGGGGTGACAAGACGGATGGCATTGGCCCGGCGCTGCAGCGCGGCAAGGACCGGGAGATAGCTTTCGCCCGGAACGGCGAAGGCGGCTTCGATGCCCCATGCCACAAGCGTTTCCACCAGGGCCTCGCCTCCGTTCATCGGCAATGTCCTTCCGTGTGGTCGTGGCTGTCGGGGTCCAGCAAGCGGTGCAGATGCACGACGAAATAGCGCATATGCGCGTCGTCCACCGTGCCCTGAGCCTTGCTCCGCCAGGCCCGGGCCGCTTCGGCATAATTGGGGTAGATGCCGACGATATCGAGAGCGTCTAAGTTGGCGAATTCGGTTTCGTCCGGGTGCGTCAGGCGCCCGCCGAAAACGAGATGGAGGAGTTGTTGGGCCATACCGGGACCTCCTTCGCTTGAGGTTGCGGACCCATGGCGAATAGCAGCAAGCATATAGGCGGAAAACCCCGCCTTGCCATCGAAGGTCCGAGGCCCCCTTTCGACAGCCGCCCGGTTTGTGCTAGCGTTCGCCTGCAACTCGCTGGCAGCAGGAGACACCGTGCCGGATCGCGACCGCGCTTTCGTCGTCTTCGACGGCGTCCAAAAGAGCTATGACGGCGTATCGCTTGTCGTCAAGAACCTGAATCTCGAGATCGCGCGCGGCGAGTTCCTGACGATGCTCGGCCCCTCCGGCTCCGGCAAGACGACCTGCCTGATGATGCTGGCCGGGTTCGAGGTGGCCACGCATGGTGACATCAGCCTTGGTGGGCAGCCTATCAATAACATCCCGCCCCACAGACGCGGCATCGGGATGGTGTTCCAGAATTACGCCCTCTTCCCACATATGACGATCGCCGAGAACCTGGCCTTCCCGCTACAGGTGCGTCGGATGGGTCGCGCCGAGGTGGAGGAGAAAGTCCAGCGCGCACTGGAGATGGTACAGATGGGGGGCTCCGAATTCGCTGGCCGCCGCCCGGCTCAGCTCTCCGGCGGCCAGCAGCAACGCGTCGCGCTTGCACGGGCCCTCGTCTTCGAGCCGGACCTCGTGTTGATGGATGAACCGCTGGGAGCGCTCGACAAGCAGCTTCGCGAGCATATGCAGTATGAGATCAAGCATCTGCATGAGCGGCTCGGCGTCACGGTCGTTTATGTCACGCATGACCAGTCGGAAGCATTAACAATGTCCGACCGGATCGCGGTTTTCAACGATGGCGTAATCCAGCAACTCGCACCGCCGGAAGACCTCTATGAGCGGCCCGAAAATGCTTTCGTGGCTCAGTTCATTGGAGAGAACAACAAGCTCGACGGCACGGTTGAATCCATTTCAGGTAGTGAGGCGCGTATTCGTCTCGACGGTGCCGGCGAAATCGGGGCTATGGCAATCAATTGCGGGGCAGCCGGGTCTCGGACGATGCTTTCGATCCGGCCTGAGCGCGTGCTGATTGCGGAGTCTTCCGCGCCGAACCGGCTGGATGGCAGGGTAGTCGAGCTCATTTACCTCGGCGACCACATACGTTGTCGGATGGAAGTTGCAGGCCGTGATGATTTCGTCGTCAAGATTCCCAATTCGGCCAAACATTCGGTCCTCAAAGTAGGAGAGACAACACCAATCGGCTGGCTCACGGACGATTGCCGAGCTCTTGACGCAGCCTGACCTTATGCCTGATTGAGCGGCGCCGTTTCTTCTTCGCGCCGCACCTGAACCGAACGAGTGGTAAACAAGGGAGAACGCCACATGAGACTGAGAACATTTCTTGCAGCTGGTGCAGTCGTCTCTGCAGCTATGGCTGGGGCGGCGCAGGCGCAGGACATGACCATCGTGTCCTGGGGCGGTGCCTATTCTGCATCGCAGATGAACGCCTATCACAAGCCCTACATGGAAATGAATCCGGGCCTGAACATCATCAACGACGAGAGTGGTGCCGAAGCGGTTGCCAAACTGCGTGCGATGGCGGAGGCCGGCAACACGACCTGGGATGTGGTCGATGTGGTCGCCTCTGACGCTATTCGACTTTGCGATGAAGGCCTCGCGCTAGAGATCGACCCGGACGCTATGCTGGCTCCTGCACCGGATGGCACGCCAGCATCCAAGGATTTCGGGGATTTCCTCGTAACGCCCTGCTTTATCCCTCAGATCGTCTATTCCACGACCTTCGGCTACCGTACTGATATGGTTGGCGACACGCCGCCTAAGGATGTCTGCGCCGTCTTCGACCTGGAGACCTATCCGGGCAAGCGTAGCCTTGAGAAGCGGCCGATCAACAACATGGAATGGGCGCTGATGTGCGATGGCGTCGCCATGGAGGACATCTACGATATGCTGGCGACGGAAGAAGGCCAGGCACGCGCCTTCGCCAAGCTCGACACGATAAAAGACCAGGTTGTGTGGTGGTCTGCCGGCGCGGACACGCCGCAGCTTCTGGCCGATGGCGAGGTCGTGATCGGTTCCACCTACAATGGTCGTCTATTCAAGCTGATCGAAGAGGATAAACAGCCTGTTGCGATGCTTTGGGATGGTCAGGTATTCGATCTCGACGGTTGGATCATCCCGGCGAATCTGAGCGAGGAACGCAAGGAGCGGGCCCTGCATTACATCCGTTTCGCTACCGACACCCAGCGCCTCGCAGACCAGGCGAAATACATCTCCTACGGCCCGGCGCGCGCGTCTTCAGCGCCGCTGGTGGGCAAGCACGCGACCCTTGGCATCGACATGGCGCCCCATATGCCGAACGAGCCAACCAATATGAGCAACACATTGCTCTACAACTACGAATTCTGGGCAGACTATCGCGACGACATCGACGCGAAATTCCAGACTTGGCTTGCCAAATAGTAGCGGCATGAGGAGGATTCTTCGGGATCCTCCTCTTTTTTTCTTATACCGAACATGCAGCGGGGTATGATGGCGAACGGTGAGAATGCCACCGGGCTGATTCTGGCAGCTGACGGACGGCCACTCAAGCAATCTCTCGCCCGAGCCCTGCGCCTGCAAAAGCTGCGCGCGCTTGCGCTAATTGCGCCGCTGTTGATCTTCATTCTGGTCACCTTCGCCGCGCCGATTGCGGACATGCTGTTCCGGTCGGTCGAAAATTCCATCGTGCCTGATACGCTGCCTCTCACAGTTCAGGCCCTCGCGGACTGGGATGAAACTTCGGGCGAGCCACCCGGCGAAGCGGTGTTTGTCGCGCTGCATCAGGACCTGCTGGCAGCAGTTGCTGCCAAGGCTCATACAAGGGTCGGGTCGCGGCTGAATTATGAGAAGACAGGTCTTGCCAGCCTGTTGCGAAAGACTGGCCGGCGCGTCAAGCGAATGGCAGAGGACGGCAATCTCGCCGCACAGTTCGCGAAGATCCATAAAGATTGGGTTAATCCAGAAATCTGGGCTGTCATTAAGCGGTTTTCCGGCAACTATACTTCTGGCTATTTTCTCAATTCCATTGATACCAGGCTCGGAGCCGACGGTATCGAAGCGAAGCCGGAAAACGAGCGTATCTATATCTTCCTGTTCGAGCGCACGCTGCTGTTGAGCGTCGCGATTACAGTTGCTTGCCTCCTGATCGGCTATCCAGTGGCCTTTCTACTGGCAACGCTGCCGATGCGTACTTCAAATGTGTTGATGATCCTTGTACTGTTGCCGTTCTGGACATCCCTCTTGGTCCGCACCTCCGCCTGGAAAGTGCTGCTCCAGCAGCAGGGAGTCATCAACGACACTCTCGTGTTCCTAGGCTTGATCGCAGACGATGCACGCCTCGCGATGATCAATAACCAGACCGGCACGATCATCGCCATGACGCATATCTTGCTGCCCTTCATGATCTTACCACTCTATTCGGTCATGCGCACGATTCCGCCGAGCTACATGCGTGCTGCCAGATCGCTTGGTGCGACAGACTGGACGGCGTTCTGGCGGGTCTATTTCCCCCAGAGCGTACCCGGAATCGGCGCTGGTGCAATTCTGGTCTTCATTCTTGCTATCGGCTACTACATCACGCCCGAACTGGTTGGCGGCACCTCGGGTACCTTTATTTCTAACCGGATTGCCTACCATATTTCGTCGAGCTTGAACTGGGGGCTTGCCGCCGCGCTGGGAGTTATCCTGCTGGTGGTCGTGCTGCTCCTCTACTGGCTCTACGACAAGATCATCGGCATCGACAATGTGAAGCTGGGATAGAAGAATGGCCGCACTGCCGCCATATGCATCGACCGGCCAGAAGCTCTGGTATTGGGGTTTCCGGCTAATTTGCGCGTTGATCTTTTTCTTCTTGATCTTCCCACTGCTAATTATCATCCCGCTCAGTTTCAACTCGCTGCCCTACTTCACTTTCACGCCCGAGATGTTGGCTTTCGAGGCCGGTGCCTACAGCCTGGTCAACTACAATGACTTTTTCACCAACAGCGACTGGCAGAATGCTCTCTACAATTCTGTGCGCATCGCACCTGTTGCCACCTTGCTTTCGGTGAGCTTGGGCACGCTGGCGGCTATCGGCCTGTCTCAGAGCCATGTGCCGTTCAGAGGCGTTATTATGGCGGTGCTGATTTCCCCGATGATCGTGCCGCTTATCATCTCGGCGGCCGGCATGTATTTCTTCTATTCTCGTATCGGCCTCCAAGGCACCTATGTCGGGGTCGTGCTCGCACATGCGGCGCTTGGTATCCCGTTTGTCATCATTACGGTGACCGCAACACTGGTCGGCTTCGACAGAAGCCTAACCCGCGCCTCAGCCAATCTCGGCGCCAATCCGGTCCGGACTTTCTTTAAGGTGCAGGCACCGCTGATCCTGCCCGGCGTGATTTCCGGCGGACTGTTCGCATTCATCACTTCCTTCGACGAAGTGGTCGTAGTGCTGTTCGTCGGCTCGGCCGGCCAGAAGACCTTACCGTGGCAGATGTTCACTGGCCTGCGCGAACAGATCAGCCCGACGATCCTCGCCGTCGCTACGATCCTGGTAGTCGTCTCGGTCGGCTTGTTGACTACTGTCGAATTGCTGCGACGCCGCTCCGAACGGCTCAGAGGCATGTCACCGCAGTAGAACATCGTTCCAGCTTGCGAAAGCTGGGCCTCGGTCGGCGCCCTACAGCGGCTGCAAGACGAAGGAAAATCTAATGGGAACAGCGCTCGGTCTTATCATGTCCGCTCTCGTCACGGTACTGGGCATTGTCGCTATGCGCACAGGCATCGGCAACGACGACGGCCTGCAAGCCAAGGTCGGCGGCGCCGTTATCACCGTCATCGGCTTGATCGGCTTTGTCATCGGCCTCGTGGCGGCGTTCGGTTAGCACACAACTCGATATAGCCTCTTCTCCATCCCACTGCGGACCCGCCGCTCGCGCTGACATCAAGACTCTGTTCCGGTCAATCGGGAAACCTCGCCGGAATCCTCCTGACTTCGACGGTTGGGCCGGATTTTGAGTGATCTTCGGCGGGACAATCTACAAAAGGAACCTTGGCATGAAACGAATGCTAATCGGCTGGCGGGTGATTCTAGGGGTGGCTCTAGCGGTCGTGGCGATTGCCATGTTCGGCGGGAACGGAGACGAGCCAGCCGTCACTATCGCGCCGGAGCCGTACACCGTGGTCAAGGTAAAGAAGTCCTTTGTCGGCTGGCATAGGGTTACGCTCGAAATTGAAGCCGATACCGCGACGACGATGCGCCAACAGCTTGAAACGATGATGCAGGCGGCGGTTGACCAATTCCCGAAGCACGATGTCGGTGTGATGAGCGTCCGGCTATGGGATGACTACAACTCAGCCACGACTGCTAGAAACCGTCTTGTCTATGCACCCGACGGTTGCGGTTGGTCCGAGCGGAGCGGCCAGCCATGCGACAAGCCGATATGGACCGATCTGCTTCGGGGCGACATTCCCCCGGATTTGCTTGACTGGAAAGGTTGACGATCACGGTTGCAGCGCGCCCGCATTGATACGGATTCTCCACCGGGAGACGCCGCGCCGGATCAAGTTATGCCCCAGGAGGCACCATCCCCGCGCAGGCGGGGCAACCACGATCTGGCTCTTGCGGCGATCGCTATGGAAATGCCAGAGGGAGCCTCGAACTTCAGTCTAGGGGGCAGCAAGACGAAATCGGCTCTGTCAAGCTAAGCTGGCCCGGAAAAAGTGCCAACTTGGGTAATGAGATCTCCACCGTTCGCAACCTCTCCAAGCGCAGGATCATCCTTGACCCGATGCACCGCAGCCCAGCCGGAAACCTCAAGGATCCCGCGTCCGCCACTCGTTGAAGGTCGGATGACTATGCGATATTATCGTCGCCAGTCGGTGCGGATCGGATGATTTCTGTGCGATCGCCACAATATATCGCCTGGTCCTATTTTGGAACAGAGGCAGGTAAGTGACTTAAAAAACTGGTGGGCGCGGCTGGGTTTGAACCAGCGACCCCTGCCGTGTGAAGACAGTGCTCTCCCGCTGAGCTACGCGCCCGGAGAGACCGGTCGTCTAGGCGCGCGCCCCGGCACTGTCAAGCATCGGCTGAAGGATCACGGCAATCCAGCAACATATTGCCGACACTGAGATCGTAGACTACCGAGCCCTCTTCGCATCGACAGGCCCTTCGGGGGATGCCAAATTATCATGAGGCCGACATACGCGGCGCTTGAAGCCTGTCGGTTGGCTGCTTAACTCTAGACCGCGGTAGGATGACAAATTCAGGGACAAAAACATGATCGGCAGATGGATGCTGGCAGCCGCTATGCTTTGCATAACGGGAACAGCTCTTGCTCTCGGCGGAAACAGCGATGATGGGAACAAATCGGGGCCGCTTGCAGCCATTGAGACGAAGATCGATGCTGGGGAGTATGGAGACGCACTTACCGAACTGGAGATCTATATCGAAGGGAACCCGACTAGCGCCGATGCTTTCAACTGGCTCGGTTACGCGAACCGCAAGCTTGGCCGCCTCGAGCTAGCCGGTGAGGCCTATGCACGGGCACTCCTTCTCGACCCCGACCACAAGGGCGCACACGAATATGCTGGCGAGCTACGCCTGATGTTGGGAGATCTCGAAGGGGCGAACGAGCACCTAGCGGAGCTTGATCGTATCTGCCTGCTCGGCTGCGAGGAATATGATGAGCTCAAGGCGGAAATCACCGCCTGGAAGAAGGCGAACGACCGGTGAGGCGAGCGGAACGGCGACCGGCTGGACCAACGACGCGCGGGCCAACATGAACCCTGGACGCATCGGGGCCATGCTGGCCCGCTATTACTACCTCTACCGGGGCTCAGTGCCACGCATTATCGAGCTCGTCTATTGGCCCATCGTCCAAGTCGTACTTTGGGGCTTCATCACCAAATTCTTCCTGGAGCACAGCAGTTGGTTAGCGAATGCCGCCGGCGCGCTGCTGGGCGGCGTTCTGCTCTGGGATGTGCTGTTTCGGGGTCAGCTCGGGCTCAGCATCTCCTTCCTAGAGGAAATGTGGGCGCGTAATCTCGGCCAGTTGTTTGCAAGCCCTCTTCGGCCTGGCGAACTCATGGCGGCCATGATGCTCGCGAGCTTGCTGCGGACCTCGCTCGGCCTCGCTCCCGCAACGCTCGCTGCCTGGCTGTTGTACGAATACTCTATCTATTCGCTGGGCCTGCCGCTCATCGCCTTCTTCGCCAGTCTTATGATGTTCGGCTGGTCGATCGGTCTTGCCGTATGCGCACTCCTCATCCGCTACGGGCTCTCGGCGGAAAGCTTCGCCTGGGCCCTGATCTTCATCCTAGCACCGCTGAGCGCCGTCTATTACCCGGTCGATGTGCTGCCCGGGGCGGCACAGGCGATTGCCTTCATCCTTCCCTCCTCCCATGTGTTTGAGGGTATGCGCGCGGTGATGATCGAAGGCTCTTTCCGCACAGACCTGTTCCTGCGGGCCATCAGCCTGAACCTTGTCTATCTCGCATGCGGAGCGGCACTTTTCCTCTATGCCTTCCAGACCGCTCGCCGGCGCGGCCTCATCTTGCAATCGGGGGAATGAGACCGGCGGCGTCAGCCTGTAGCTCATGAAGCCTGCAGCGACGGGATTGTCGAGCGGCCATAGGTGATGTAACCGGAGGACATCATGAATCATGACAGCTATACTGACGCTTATCTCAAGGACGTACTGGAGAGCGTGCGAACAGTCGCAATGGTCGGTGCGAGCCCCAATTGGAATCGACCCAGCTATTTCGTGATGAAGTATCTTCAGGCAAAGGGTTTCCACGTGCATCCTGTCAACCCAGCCGCGAGCGGCAAGACTATTCTGGGCGAACCTTGCCACGCTGACCTCGTCGGCCTGCCGGAGCCGGTTGATATGGTCGATATCTTCCGCAATTCCGAGGCCGCCGGCCTGCTGGCGGACCAGGCAATTGAGATCGGTGCGAAGGTCGTCTGGATGCAACTCACTGTGCGCAATGACGAGGCGGCCCAGCGCGCCGAGGCGGCAGGGCTTGCCGTGGTGATGAACCGATGCCCGAAGATCGAATATGCGCGCCTCTTCGGTGAGCTTTCTTGGGGCGGCTTCAACTCGCAGCGTATCTCCTCAAAACGCCACCGGATTGCTTGACATGAATGAAAACAAATCACCCTTCGGCTTCGAGACACTGGCCATCCACGCAGGTGCCAGCCCCGACCCGGCTACAGGTGCACGCTCGACGCCAATCTACCAGACGACTTCCTATGTCTTCGATGATGTCGATCACGCGGCCTCGCTATTCAACCTTCAGACCTACGGTTTCATTTATTCACGTTTGACTAACCCTACCGTCTCGGTGTTGGAGGAACGTTTGGCCGCGCTTGAAGGCGGACGGGGCGGCACAGCCGCGGCTTCCGGCCATGCAGCGCAAATGCTGGCGCTTTTCCCGCTTATGCAGCCGGGCGCGCATCTTTTGGCCTCGAACAAGCTCTATGGCGGTTCTGTTACGCAGTTCACGCGCAGCTTTGCGAAGTTCGGCTGGCAGGCTTCGCTGGTGGATTTCGACGATCTCGATACGGTGCGCGCCGCGATACGCCCGGAAACCCGTGTGCTGTTCTGCGAATCGCTCGCCAATCCGGGGGGAGTCGTCAGCGACCTAGAACCGCTTGCGGACATCGCACATGAAGTAGGTGTGCCCCTGATGGTGGACAACACCATGGCCACTCCCTTCCTCTGCCGGCCGTTCGAGTGGGGCGCAGACCTCATCGTACATTCCACGACTAAATTCCTTTCTGGCCACGGTAATGCGATGGGCGGCATGGTGATAGATAGCGGCCGCTTCGACTGGGGACAAAACGACAAATTCCCCTCCATGACGGAGCCCGAGGGCGCCTATCACGGCCTGCGCTTCTGGGAGACCTTCGGTGATCTCGGTTATACGGTGCATTGTCACGCAGTGGGTCTGCGCGACCTTGGCGCGGCCATGGCGCCTCTAAACGCTTTCCTCGCCATCACCGGCATAGAGACGCTGCCGCTGCGCATGGCCCGACACAGCGAGAACGGGCTTGCAGTGGCACGCTATCTCTCCAGCCATCCGGCCGTTGCCTGGGTTTCCTATGCGGGGCTAGACGACAACCTTTACAAGCCGCTCGCCGACAAATATCTCGGCGGCTCCGGCGGCTCAGTGTTCACTTTTGGGCTCAAGGGCGGCTACGAGGCGGGTGTACGCCTCGTGGAGAACGTAGAATTGCTGAGTCATCTCGCCAATATCGGCGATACACGCTCGCTCATCATCCACCCCCGCTCCACCACCCACCGCCAGCTTTCTGAGGAACAGGCGGTTGCCGCCGGCGCGGGTGATGAGGTGGTCCGCCTCTCCGTCGGTCTGGAGACTGCCGCCGACATTATCGCCGACCTGGCACAGGTCCTGGGCTGAAAGGCGCGCCTTGGGTGGAGCCGCTGGGGTCAGCTTCGGATGTCGATCAAGATCTCGTCGACGACGGACATCCCGCCATCGGGCTTTATCTTGAGAAGTAGGACCTCGCCGGAGGCAACGCTTCGGCCGGTTAGCGCCGCGATATTAACATAATGCGTGACCATCAGAACGGTCTCCTTCAGCGGAAGGCTGGACAGAAATTCGCGAAGCGTGGCTGTTTGTTTACCTGCCTGGCCTAAATCCCGGAAGAATGAATTGAGTGCGGGTAGATTCTCGGCCTGGCCCAGCTCAAGCAGCTTCGCCGTGTCGCGGCAGCGGCACCACTGGCTAGTGAAAATCCGGTCAACGCTCACGCCGGCGGCGCGGATCGCCGCCCCAATCTCTCGCGCCTGCGCTTCGCCCAGCCTGTCGAGATTGCGCTGGGTAGTGCAATCGTCGAGTCTGAACGACGCTGGATCTCCGGTCCCTGGCGCTTGCGCATGACGCATGAGCGCAACGATGCCAGGTTCGGACAGACGGGAAAACCGCGCATCAGCTGCTGCCGATCCCGGCGGAAGAATGAACGCCGTTATAAAGGCAATGAAGAAAACAGACATTGTCGGCAAGCACGGGACACGAATAGTCCAATTTCCAGCGCTCATATAATGATCACCAGCGATTATTGGATGCAATCTGGACCAAGGCCCAAAAGGGCTGGCCACAGGCCATATTGTCATTCTAGGGCCTGCGTCCGCAGCATACGCGCGAGCGCACAGAAATCTTCCACCGTCAATCGTTCGGGACGCAGAGTGTCGTCCAAGCCCGCGCGGACGGGAAGGTCGCCGAGCGTGCGACGAAGCATCTTCCGCCGCCCCCCAAACGCACGGGCCGTGACCAGTTCTAGATCGCCCAAGGCTGCCGAAAGAGGTGACAGGTGCGGCGTTAACGCGACCACGCTGGAAAAAACTTTTGGCGGCGGCGAAAAGACGTCAGGCGGCAGGTCGAAGCATCGACGAATTTCGGCACGCCACTGCGCAAGGATCGACAGTCGACCCCGCGCCTTGCTGCCGGGTAATGCTAGCAGGCGGTCGGCGACCTCCTTCTGGAACATCAGGATCATGGACTCGATCCCATCCATACAGCGCAGCCAACCGATCAATAGCGGCGTCGCGATATTATACGGCAGGTTGGCGATGAGCTTGACTGGCGCGGGCCCAAGCGTGGTTACATCGACATTCAGTGCATCAGCCGCCAGCACCCGGAGCCGTCCGCCGCTGGCCGCGGCCAGCTCCGCCAGCGCCTTGACACATCGGGCATCGCGCTCGATGGCGACAACCCGTTCTGCACCGGCCTCAAGCAGCGCGCGTGTCAGGCCGCCGGGGCCGGGGCCGATCTCAACCACCGTCCGCCCTTCCAGGGGGCCGCCCGCGCGGGCAATGCGGTTTGCAATGCCGGGATCAAGCAGGAAATGCTGACCAAGCGCGCGCCGAGCATCTAGTCTGTAGCGCCAGATCAGGTCCTGTGGGCGCGGTAGGTTGCCGTCAGACACTTTGACGACGCTCTGCCATGTCACGCGCCAGTTTCAGGGCTGCAATCAGACTGTCGGGCCGCGCACGGCCAGTACCGACGATATTGAGTGCCGTTCCGTGGTCGGGCGAGGTTCTTACGATCGGGAGGCCGAGCGTGACATTCACTGCATTGTAGAAGTCGAGCATCTTCGCCGGGATAAGCGCCTGGTCATGATAAGCACAAAGCACGACATCATAATGGGTTCGAGCTTCGCTGTGGAAGAGCGTGTCTGCCGGGAGGGGGCCGCTGATATCAATTCCTTCGCGCCTGAGTTTGGCCGCCGCTGGAACCAGCATGGCGCCTTCTTCCTTACCCAGCGCGCCTTCCTCGCCGGCATGGGGGTTCAGGCCGGCGAGGGCCAGACGCGGCGCGATGATGCCGAAATCGGCTCGCAAAGCGTCTGCAACGATTCGCGCCGTCTCCTCTACAAGACCTGTCGTCAACTGGTACGGAACTTCCGAGAGCGGAATATGCACAGTCATCGGGACGGTCCGCAGATCCTTACAGACCAGCATCATGACCGACCGTCGGGTACCAGTCAGTGCCGCCAGGAATTCGGTATGCCCCGGGTGCGGGAAACCGGCACTTATCAGGCTTTCCTTCTGGATCGGAAGTGTGACGACCGCTGAAGCCTCACCCCTATGTACGGCAGCTACTGCCCGCTCGATGGATGCAATGACCGTGGGCGCATGCCGGGGATCAGCCATGCCCGGTTCCACCGGCACTGACAGCGGAAGTGGCAATATTGGCAGGGCGGCGGGGAATACACGCACAGCATCGCTGGGGTGATCTATGCTTCGTATGGGCACAGCCATGTCGATCCGCGATAGCCAGTCGGGATCGCCCACCATGAAGAAGGCCGGCACACTAGGTGTTTCCCAAGCTTTCAACGCAAGCTCTCCGCCAACGCCGCCCGGTTCGCCCATAGTTAACGCCAGCGGCTGCAAAGGCTCATCCCCGGCGGAATATCAATGCTGTCCGGCGCAGATCCTGCAAATAGCGGTCCGCCCGCCGGTTCATGCGCTCCAGACGCAATTGCCGTTCAATCTCAGCACGCTCGCCAGCGTCCGCTGACGGGCTTTCGACAACGCTTCGCTCGCGAAGTAGCAATATGTAAAACCCGTTCTCAAGGCGGATCGGGGGGGAAATGCTATTCGGCACCAATGTGTCCAGCGCGGCTTCCAGGCGAGCATCGAGTTGCCCGGCCCGCACGCGCCCGAGATCGCCGCCTAGTGCCGCGGATGTAGATTGGGAAAATTGCTGGGCCAGCCCCGAAAAGGAGACCCCTGCGCGCAACTGCGCTGCAATCCCGTCTGCGGCGGCGCGGACTTCGCTTTCGTTCTCCGGGTTGTCCAGTTCTAGAAAGATTTCCGAAACGACATATTCAGTCGAGCCGACAGCGGCGCGTCGTTCTGCAAGGTGTGCATCGATTTCGTCCGCTCCGACTTCGATACGCGGCGCAATCTGCCCAGCCAGCATCTTGTTCCAGGCGACCTCGACCCTCAGATGCTCCTTCAATGCTTCCATATCGAGCCCGTTATCTTGGAAAAAACGACCCAGTCCTCCGGACCCAAGATTGTTTCGGTTCTCGATATCCTCGATTTGCTGGGTGATTTCGTGCCCGCTCACACGGACTCCTAAACGCGCCGCTTCCTGGCTTTGCAAGCGCTCATCCATAAGCGTCCGCAGGACTTGCGATCCCAGCCGGCGGCGAACCTCCGGTGTGTCTTGGACATTCGACGAAGCCAGCGCGATGCCGAGCCGTGCCACCAGGTCGTATTGGGTAATAACGTCGTCATTGACAACCGCCACGATTCGGCCTGCCTGCTGCGCGTGTGCGGCACCACAAACAGCGAGGCCGCACACAAGCAAGACAAACCGCAGGCATACACACCGCATCTTCGCCCTTCCCGCTCGATCCTGAACGCGTGCAGTTATGCCGCTAGCCGTCTTCTAGATGCAAGAGCGCAGCGCATCCGAGCATCACCGCAGCTACAGCCGGCGTCCAGGCTGCGAGCACAACAGGCGCCCGTCCAGACAAGCCGAGTGCAGCAACGATATCAGCCAGGATATAGAGCAGGAAGCCAGCACCAATGCCCATAGACAGCATTGCGGCGGTTCCGCCTCGCCACTGCGACCGGATGGAGACTGTCGCCCCGATCAGCAACATTGCTGCTGTTAGGACAACCGATGCCAGCAAGGCGTGAAACCGGATGCGATGCTTTCGCGCCGGGAAACCTGCTTCTTCCAGCGCCTGGATATAGCCCGGCAGAACCCAGACCGACATCGTCGCCGGCTCCGTCAGACCGCTCTCGATACTGTCCCAATTGAGCGTCGTGGGGACCGTCATGGTATTCCGCCGGTCCGACACGCCCCTCAAATCGGCATCCCATACGCCTTTCAGCAACCAATGGCCGTCGCGCAGCGCCGCTGATCTGGCATCAAGGCGGTTCTGGAAGTGCCTCAAGCCCTCGAAACGATAGAACACGACATCATGCAGAATGCGGTCTTTGTCGACGTGATCTGCGAACACAATTGTCAGGTTTCCTTCATGAATTTCGCGCAGCCAGAGTCCCGAACGAGAAATCGACGATATTGGGGCAGCGTTGCTGAAATACTTGGCTTCCAGCCGTTCGAATCGGCTCTCAGCAATGGCGGCAAGCGGGCTATAGAAAGCTACTTTCCCTACGCCCAACGCAAAGGCTACAGCCAGTGCCGGCAACAATATCCGCCACACTGATACGCCTGCGCCATGCGCCGCCGTCAACTCGTTGTGTCGTACAAGTCGGTCGAAGGCGAACAGGCTGCCGAATAGCACCGCGAAGGGCAACAAGAGCTCCAGCATCGCCGGCAGCTTAAGCGCTGCCATCCCCAGCACGATGGCGACAGTTGCCTCCTCCCGCGACCCGGCGCGACGCAACAGTTCGATCATGCCGATCAGCCAGACAAACGCCGCTAGCACGAGCAGGACAACGCAGACCCAGACGAAAAACCGCCAGGCAAGATAGCGAGAGAGTACGCTGTAGTGCTCCATTGGCAGGGTGCTCAGGCAGACAGAGGGCGGCGCCCGCTTCGCGCCAGAAGAAAGAGCCCGATAAGAATGGGAGCTGCCCCCACAGCATATTGAAGTGCAACAAGCGCTGGCAGCTTCGCTACGGCCGCCTTTGCAGCATAAGCCCCGACCAGAAGGCCGAAAGCAAGCGCACCGGCAAGAGCCGGCCTGAAGGACTGATCACGGCGGTTTTCGCCCCCCAAAAGCATGCATGCAAGCGCGACGACGGTCACTGCGCCTGGCATGAGGCCGCTTGCCAGTCGAAAATGTCCCTCCGCCCGATGCTTCGCGACGCTTCGCTCTCCCACTTCTTCGGCGGAAGGATCCAGCAACTCGCCTAGGGTTCGCTCTCGCCGGCTGCGTGTCCTCTTAGGTATAGTCGGCAAGTTCAGTTCGATTGTATTGAGGTCGAAATAGACGAGGGTCAGGCGGCCTGTTTCCTTGTCGATCTCCTGGCGGCTGCCGTTGAACAAAGCGAGCCTCGGGATTCCACTCTCTATCGCCACGGTCCCTCTCTCGGCCATATAGGTTATGCGCCGACCGGCATCACTGTTGTCTTGAAACAGAACACCGGAATATTCACCATTGCCGGCACTGTCCTGCACGAACAGCATCATGTGCCGGCCGATCTGGCGGAAGACGCCGGGCTGCACGAACAGGACTGAGAAACGATTCTTCAGGCTCGACTGGAGGCTGCGGACTTCGCGTTCCGAAACAGGCGCGATCACCAGCGCATTGCAGGCAACGATTGCCATAACCGCCAATCCGACCAGCAGCCCCGGCGCCGCTAGACGCAGGTCGCTGACGCCCGCTGCCCGCATAATGATCGTCTCGCTGTCGGCAGAAAGCCGGACATAGACCAGCACCACGGCGATCAGTAGTGCCAGCGGCAGCGCCGCGCCTGCAAGATAAGGAAGTGCGAGAAGCACAAGCGCAATGAACAACTCAACGGCAACGCCGCGTTCTACGATGTCATCGACGAAACGCGCTGCTGTCGCCAGCAACAGCAGCGGGCAGAGAGCCCCAGTCGCCGCGCCCAGTGCGACAAGCAGGCGTCGCAGGAGGTAAAGATCAGTCTGGCGCATTATCCGTCTGTATGCTGCTTTACCGGAAATCAGACAAGCCACATGAGGGTTCCGATGAAGATTTCGTTCGCTGCTCCCGTTTTGCCTGCTTCGGGGGCTTTGGTGCTGACTATTGCGAAGGGTGGGGTTCTGGACGGCATGGCAGCCGAGGCGGACCACGCCACATCTGGTGCGCTATCGAAGGCAATAGCGGCATCTCACTTCGATGGCGAAGCGAAGGCCACGTTGGAAGTAGTCGCTCCCCCCGGCCTCAATGTCGATCGAGTTTTGCTGGTTGGATCGGGAGAGGGCTTGGATGTGCGGCTTGCCGAGGATATCGGCGGCACGGTCTATACCGCGCTCGCGACATCAGGCTCAGAGTCGGGGGTTCTCTTCTGGCCCCTGGCCGAATCCGCGGCAGCTGCTGGCCTAGGCGCCGCCCTCGCCTCTTACCGCTTCGACAAATATCGCACGCAACTCCAGGACAAGGAGAAGCCAACCCTGGCCGAACTCACGATTGCGTCATCTGATTTCGAGGCCGCACACAAATCCTACGAGCGGGATGGTGCCAGAATTGTCGAAGCCGTCGCTTTCGCGCGAGATTTCGTCTCGGAACCCGGCAATGTCCTCTATCCCGAAACCTATGCGGAAGGGCTTCGTGACCTGGAATCAGTTGGCGTTTCGGTGGAAGTGTTTGATCACGCGGCGCTCGAAGAGCTGAAAATGGCCACCCTGCTCGGGGTGGCCCAGGGCAGCGCGCGCGAAGCCCGAGTGGTCGTCATGCATTGGTCAGGTGCCGACGGACCGCCAATCGTTCTCGTCGGCAAGGGCGTGACCTTCGACACCGGCGGCATCTCGATCAAGCCCAGTAGCGGCATGGAAGAGATGAAGTGGGACATGGGCGGGTCAGCCGCCGTAGCCGGGGCGATGAGAGCGATTGCCGGACGCAAGGCGGCCGCAAATGTCGTCGGCATTGTCGGCTTGGTAGAGAACATGCCCTCGGCGACCGCGCAGCGGCCTGGTGATGTCGTTACCAGTTATTCGGGACAGACGGTAGAGGTCATCAACACCGACGCTGAAGGTCGCCTCGTTCTCGCGGACTTGCTGGCTTACGTCATCGAACGCTTCAAGCCACACGCCGTCGTTGATCTGGCGACGCTGACCGGCGCCATGGTGATGGCGCTCGCCCATGAATATGCCGGTATGTTCTCCAATGACGACAAGCTGGCCGCCTCGCTCGTTGCGGCGGGCGAGGCGGTGGACGAGAAACTGTGGCGATTCCCGCTTCATAACACCTACGACAAGATGCTAAAATCGCAGATTGCGGACATGAAGAATATCGGCCCACGCGAAGCTGGCGCGATAACCGCGGCGCAGTTCCTGAAACGCTTTGTCGGCAATGTGCCTTGGGCGCATCTCGACATTGCTGGCACTGCCTGGACAGACAAGGCGCGTCCAACTGTGCCTAAGGGTGCGACAGGCTATGGCGTACGCCTGCTAGATCGTCTGGTCCGGGATGTCTACGAAAGCTGACCCGCCCAACTTCTACGACCTGAACGGCGCACCGCTCGACCTCGGCCTAGGGCGGTTGCTGGAAACGGCGCTGGCCGAAGGCAGGCGGGTCTGTGTCCGCCTCGGCCAAGAAGAACGCGTTGCAGTGCTCGACCAGGGGCTCTGGACCTATCGCAATGACAGTTTCCTGCCGCATGGCTGCGAAGGCGATCCTGCGAAGCATCCGGTGTGGCTGACAGCGGCGGCGGGGAATCCCAATGTCGCCGACCTACTCGTCGTCGTGGACGATGCGCCGATGCATGACCGCGAGGGCTTCGCCGAAACCACCTATCTATTCGACCGGCGTGATCCCGCGATGCGGGACATCGCCCGGGACCGGTTCGCCGCATTCCGCGACGAGGGCGTCCGGCCTGCCTATCTGCGGTTCGGGCCTCAGGGCTGGCTGCAATCAGGATAACGCCGTTGTGCGGCCGGGGCTGCATGGTTATAACGCCGCCCGCCTTGCTGGGAGGAAACCTGAAGTGGCGAGTGAACGCACGTTGTCCATTGTGAAACCCGACGCAACCCGGCGTCACCTGACGGGCAAGATCGTCGCCCGGCTGGAACAGGCCGGGCTAAGGATCGTGGCTCAGAAGCGAATCCGGCTCACACGCGAACAGGCGGAAGGGTTTTACGCCGAGCACAGCGAGCGACCCTTCTTCAACGACCTCTGCGCCTTCATGACCTCCGGTCCTATCGTCGTGCAGGTTCTCGAATGCGATAACGCCATAGAGCGCAATCGCGAAATCATGGGCGTCACCAATCCCGCCAATGCAGCCGCGGGCACGATTCGCAAGGACTACGGTGAATCGATCGAGGCGAATTCGGTTCACGGCTCCGATTCTCCCAACAGTGCCGCTCGCGAGATCGCTTATTTCTTCAGCGACTGTGAAATTATCGGTTAGCCCCGATCTGGGATGTCCACTCGAGCCACAATCAACGCATCCACGAGGGCCGTGCCGGTGCGTTTCAGCGCGCGCAGGCTTCTAGCGCCACCTCCCCCCGGTCGTCAGCACATCGTCTACGATGACAATATGCGTGCCGCGCATACGATCCCGCCTCCCCGGCTTAATATGTAATGCGTCGGCGATATTACGTCCGCGCTTGCTGAGATTAAGTTCCGCCTGCGGGCGAGTGCGACGAATACGCCGCAGTATATCGGGCGAAGGCAGCACTACCCTTTCCGGCAAGCCGCTTGGCCAGCAAGACGGACTGGTTGTAGTGCCTCCGGTAGAGGCATGTCCGCTGAGGCGGCACAATTCAGTCCGCGCTGCCCAGCAAGCCGACGCCAGCGTCCCGTGTCCATGCCGCCAGTAGCAGCACCAAGCCAGTTTGTCCTGGAATTTGAAACGCCAAATGAGCTCTCTTGCATTGCCCTGGCATATCAGGGCGCTTCTTGCATGGCCGTAAGCCGGGCGTCGTGTCATACAGGCGCCACACAGGGAGTCTGCTTCCACCTCGAAGTCAGGGGGGCCCGCAACTGCCGCACAGGGGCTCGATGACGAGCTCCAGATCCAACAACTGCCGCGCAATTGTCGTAGCTCCCGTTCTGGCGAGCACAGGCTGGAATCAGTCAAGCCGGCTCCAGAACCGGGTCGTGTCGTCGCGATTTAGCTGCTGCACGAGGCCGGTTTCCCAGTCGAGATAAGCCTGCATGTTCTCCTCGACGGTCCCGTCCTGTTCATAGGGCTTGAGCCACACATCGTCAGGCGTGTCTGCCATATGCAGTGCGCCGCGCTCCAGCGGCCCCACCCAAGCTTCAGTGCCTCCCTCCAGAACGGCGACCGGGCGGCCGAAATCGGCGGCGGCGAGACGCGCCAGCCGGCCGTCGGGCGAGGTAAAAACATAACGATCCGCCTCCGGCAGGTGCGCCGTCGCTAGCCGCGCCCGGATAGCAAACCAGGCGCCAGGAATATGGCCTTCAGCATAGCGACGACTGTCGGCGAAATCGACCACGACCGCGCCCTCGATGCCTTCGGGGCCGACAGTCGGCACATCGACCGGCGTCGCTGTCTTGGATGTGGCAGGCTCAGGTACGGCGGGTCCGGTCTCCAGCGGGCCGCGAGTCAGCGCGCCTTCTAGCACCGATGCGTCCCAGTTCATCTGCCGAAGCCAATGCGCCGTCATGACGGCGCGCACGCCGGTGTCGTCCACCAGGAAAATGCGAGCACCGCGCACCGCTGCATAGCGGTCCGTCGCCTGCACCAATTGCCCGCCGGGCGCCAAGCGCGACCCTTTCAGATGCCCCGCCTCGAATTCATACGGATGGCGGACATCGAACACATAGGTGGTTCGCTCCGGGGCTGGCGGAATCTCGCGGACGATAGGCACTTCGAAACGCGCCGCCACGACTCCGGCGCAGGCGCGTGCCACCTCTAGCCCGGCGGCGCTTGGGTCTGGTGCCAAGCGCTCCTTGCCGCGCTCCAGCTCGAGGCCGGCTAGATGCCAGCCCATCGTGCCGTTGCGCAGCGCTGCCACTCGGTTTGGGATCCCGGCGTTGATAAGCGATTGCGCGCCGATGATGCTGCGCGTGCGGCCGGCGCAATTCACGATGACAGTCGTGTCCGGTGACGGTGCGAGGTCGTGAACGCGATAGACGAGCTCGCCTCCCGGACAGCAGGTGGCTGTCGGAATATTCATGTTGCGGAACTCGTCCATCGGGCGGCTGTCGAGCACGACCACTGGATCCGGGCCGGCAAGCATGTTGCGCAATTCTTCGGCAGAGACGGACGGGGTGCCATAGGCGTGCTCGACATATTCGCCGAACGCCTTGCTCGGCACGTTGAAGCCGGAGAACACCTCATAGCCGGCGTCTCGCCAAGCCTCGACACCGTTCGCGAACAGGGCGACATTCGTATAACCGAGTGCACGGAGCCGCGCCACGCCGCGTGCCGCCAGCCCCCCGCCATTGTCGGTGGCGATAATCCTTGTTGCTTGGCGCGGCACAAGGTCGCGTATCTCGAGCTCTAGCCGGGAGAGCGGGATATTGCAGGCATGCAGCAGATGCGCGGGCGCGAATGCACCTTCCTCGCGAAAATCGACGATGGCGAGCTCGTCCCCATCATCCATCGCCTCACGCAACGCCTTAGCGGTGATCCGGCTATAGTTCTCGACCATGGTTTCCCTTCCGGTGCAGCGGGGAGTCGATGATACCGCAACTCTTCGACCGAAACGCCCTTCGCCGCCATCGCGATCGTGCCGCGTCGGCACCACCCGGCGCGGACTTCCTGTTTCGCGAAGTGGCCGACCGGCTGGCCGACCGGCTCGACGATGTGACGGTCCATTTCCCGCTCGCCCTGGATATCGGTGCGCGTGACGGCATGCTGGCGCGGGCGCTAGCAGGACGCGGCGGCATCAAATCCCTGATCCGCCTGGAGCTGTCCGAGCGACTTTGCGGTGCCGGTGGCGGTGTTGCGGCGGTCGGCGAAGAGGATCATCTACCCTTCGCGCCGCAGCGCTTCAACTTGGTGGCCAGCAATCTCGCCCTGCACTGGACACAGGACCTGCCCGGGGCGCTTGCCCAGATCAAGCGGGTGCTCAAGCCGGGCGGCCTCTTCCTCGCAAGCTTGTTCGGTGGCGAAACACTGACCGAGTTGCGTCAGGGCCTGCTCGCTGCCGATGCCGCGACATCCGGGGGCGCGGCACCCCGAGTGTCACCCTTCACCGACCTCCGCGACGCCGCCGGCCTATTGCAGCGTGCCGGCTTTGACATGCCAGTCGCCGACCTGGACACCATCCGGGTCAGCTACGAGTCTCCCTTCAGGCTCATGGCCGACCTCCGCGCCATGGGCGAAACCAATGCGCTAGCGGCGCGCCCACGCCATTTCGCCCGCCGTGCGCTGTTCGCCGAACTCGCCACGCAACAGCCAGGCCGACAGACCGCGACCTTCCAGGTCATCTACCTGTCAGGCTGGGTCTGACCGGTGCCATTCCAGCCTGTGGCAATAGCAGCGAATCAGGTGCTCTTACCCAACCGAGTGATGCCGGTGCGTCCGGCTCGGCGGGAGCCGTGCCGGATTTCGCTGGGTGCGACCAGCAATCTATCGGCATTCTCGCACAGCAATCGCTTGAAGTGATCAAGAGGTAGTGCGTTTGATAGGGGAGAAGAGGTATTCGTCATCCGGGGCAGATGGCGCCGAAGATATAGGCCGAGGTCGGCCTCTGGTCCTTGGGTGCTGACGCGTTTTGCCCAATGCCGGGTGATCTTGTTCTTCTGCCTGACCTCGTCCTGCCATCAGATTCCGATCTCGACACCCTCGCGTGGCTTGTATCTCCTTCAGGCGTTCGGGAAAGTTTTGAACGTCGCGGCCTCGTCCTGGGCGGTAGTGGCGCGCTCGACATCGACCACCACCGCCTCGACACCCTGCTCCTACCCCCCAACATCCCCGCCACCCGCCTCCGAAAAGCCGGGTAGGTCTGCTTCTTGCAGAAAGCCGGCGCTGTTTCTGCGCGGTGATGACCGGCAGTATGGTTCCGCGACGAACGCAAACAGGGTAGAAGCAGCCTGCCGTCCCTGGCCGAGCCGACAGGAGTGCGTATTCATGGCCATCGTCGCACAACGCCTTTCCATCATCCGCCCCTCCCCGACCGTGGCGCTCAACACCAAGGCGATGGAGATGAAAGCCGCGGGCTATGATGTGATCGGCCTAGCGGCCGGCGAACCGGATTTCGACACGCCTGAGACCGTATCGGATGCAGGTGTAGCCGCCATCCGGGGGGGTGATACCAAATACACCGCGCCCGACGGTCGCCCGGAGCTCAAGGCTGCGGTCGCGCGCAAGTTGAAGCGCGAGAACGACCTCGATTACACGCCCGCTCAGGTCACGGTGGGCAATGGTGGCAAGCATGTGCTCTACAATGCCTTCATGGCGAGCCTCGACCCGGGCGACGAGGTGGTGGTGCCCGCGCCTTACTGGACCAGCTATCCCGACATAGTGCTGCTCTGTGGCGGCACGCCGGTCGTGGTCGAGTGCAAAGCGGACTCAGGCTTCAAGATGACCGCGGCACAACTGGAGGCCGCGATCGGGCCGAAGACCAAATGGGTGCTACTCAACAGCCCAAGCAACCCTTCCGGGGCCGCCTACAGCCGCGAGGATATGAAGGCGCTGACCGATATACTGCTCGCACATGAGCATGTCTGGGTGATGACCGACGACATGTATGAGCACATCGTCTATGACGGCTTCGAGTTCGTGACCCCCGCCCAGGTTGAGCCGCGACTTATCGACCGTACGCTGACGGTCAATGGCGTCTCCAAAGCCTATGCAATGACAGGCTGGCGCATCGGCTATGCAGCCGGGCCACTCACACTCATCAAGGCGATGGGCATAGTGCAGAGCCAGAGCACAACCAACCCCTCCTCAATCAGTCAGACGGCTGCCGTCGCCGCTCTCGACGGCCCGCAGGATTTCATCGCCGAACGCGCCGCCGCCTTTCAGAAACGGCGCGACCTAGTCGTCTCGATGCTGAACCAGACGCCGGGCATTGCTTGCAACCGGCCGGAAGGCGCCTTCTATGTCTATCCCTCTTGCGCCGGCTGCATCGGCAAGCAGACACCGGACGGCAAAGTCATAGACAGCGACGATGAGTTCTGCGCTTACCTGATCGACGCGGAAGGCGTGGTCACGGTTCCAGGATCGGCCTTCGGCCTGTCGCCGCATTTCCGTATTTCTTACGCGACCGACGATGCAACGCTTGAGGAGGCTTGTCGGCGCATCCAGCGGGCGGCAGCAGCACTCATGTGACACCGGCGCGTGTCCGTCGCCTGCCTGCCCATCTCCCGTATGTCTTCGCCCATGCACCGCTTCTGCGTCGCACCTATGATGGACCGGACGGACCGCCATTGCCGTTTCTTCCATCGCACGCTTTCCCGGCATGCGCTGCTCTACACGGAGATGCTAACGGCCAGGGCGATCATCCACGGCGATCAAGACCGGCTGCTCGCCTTTGACCCGGCCGAGCATCCTGTCGCGCTGCAACTCGGCGGCAGCGAGCCGGAAATACTGGCTGAAGCTGCGCGTATCGGCGAGGGCTTCGGCTATGATGAGATCAACCTGAATTGCGGCTGTCCGAGCGACCGGGTGCAGCGGGGCTGGTTCGGTGCGCGCCTGATGACCGAACCGGAGCTCGTCGCCCGTTGCCTCGCTGCCATGCATGAGGCGGTCTCCATCCCGGTGACGGTCAAATGCCGCACAGGCATAGATGGGCAGGATGACGGCGCGCTCGAACGTTTTGCCCGGACTGTCCATGCGCTCTCCGGCGTCACCGTGTTTATCATCCATGCACGCAAAGCCTGGTTGCAGGGGCTGAACCCGAAACAGAACCGCGAGATACCGCCATTGCGCCACGAACTGGTGTTCCGCTTGAAGTCGGCCCATCCAGACCTTTGCATCGTGCTGAACGGCGGCATTGTCGGTCTTGACGAGGCGGAGACCCTGCTCGCGCGCGGCGTTGATGGCGTCATGCTGGGCCGGGCCGCCTATGCAGACCCCTGGCTGCTCGCTGATGCCGACAGCCGCCTGTTCGGAGCGGGAAACCCAGTGGAAACGCGGCAGGAGGCTATCGATGCACTGCTACCTTACGCGGAACGGCTGGCGGCGGAGGGGGATCGCCTGCATGCACTCACCCGGCATGTCCACGGGCTGTTCCAATGTCAACCTGGCGCGCGCGCCTTCCGCCGCCATCTCGCCGAGACCGCACATCTGCCAGGCGCCAGCGCGGAAGTGCTGGCCGCTGCCGCCAACCACGTTGCCCAGCCCAACCGCCTGGCAGCCTGAAGAAAGGGGCGGTCTCTGATACCGCCACAGCCAATTTGCCTCAGCTATAGCGCCAACAAGGCAGAGCTGTACTCATTCCTCACTTCCGGAGGGCAACAGGGCCGTCAGCTCGTCGAGCCCTCGGATCTCTGCCACAGGCTGGAAGGGCAGCGTCTCACGGGGCGCGCCAGCGCGGTTGATCCACACTGCCCGGAAGCCGAAGGCTGCCGCCCCGGCTGCATCCCACCCATTGGCCGACACGAAGCAGACCTGCGCTGGCGGCGCGTCTAGCTCGTCCACCGCAAGCTGGTAAACGGACGGGTGCGGCTTGAAAACGCCACAGGGCTCTACGGAAAGCACACGGTCGAGCAGTGGTGCCAGGCTGTTGGCGTTCACGGCCGCTGTCAGCATGGAAACAGTGCCGTTGGAGAGCACCGCCGTGCGCCGCCGTCGGCCTTTCAGCGCCTCCAGGCAGGGCTGGGCATCTGGGAACGCATCTAGCGCAAGATAGAGTTGCATGAGTTCGGCCCGCAGCGCCGGATCATCTACTTCGCAGGCCGCCATGGCATAGTCCAGCGCTTCGCCCGTGACCTGCCAGAAATCCGCATATTTGCCCATAAGCGAGCGGAGCCATGTATAGTCGATCTGCTTCTGCCGCCAGAGTGCCGACAGCTGATCGGCCGCCGACCCGATACGCACCCGCCTTGCTGCCAGTGGCGCATTGAAATCGAAGAGGGTGCCATAGGCGTCAAAAACGCAGGCACGGATGTCGTGGAGATTGTTGTCGCCCAGCATGCGTTCCGGCTTCCAGTTGGGATTGGTTGGGCACTAGACTAACTTGCCCCATGCCGGGGGTGAAACTATGTTTTGCCAAAGCAAGCAGCAGGAGGTCCGGCCATGTTCAAGGGATCGCTGGTCGCGTTGATTACCCCGTTCCGTGACGGGGGTGTGGACGAAAAGGCGTTTCAGGACTTCGTCGAGTGGCAGATCGCCGAAGGCACGCACGGCCTCGTCCCCTGCGGTACCACGGGCGAATCGCCGACATTGAGCCATGACGAACACAAGCGCGTGAGCGAACTCTGCATCGAGGCAGCGGCCGGCCGGGTGCCGGTGGTTGCGGGCGCAGGCTCGAATTCCACGGACGAGGCCATCGACCTTGCCCGGCACGCTAAGCAGGTCGGCGCCGATGGCATCCTCGTGGTGACGCCCTATTACAACAAGCCGAACCAGGACGGCCTTTACGAGCATTTCAAGGCGATCAACGATGCCGTCGAGATCCCGATCATCATCTACAACATCCCACCGCGCTCCGTAGTGGACATGACCGTCGAGACGATGGCAGCGCTCGCGAAACTGCCGAATGTCGTGGGTGTCAAGGATGCCACTACGGACCTCCAACGCCCACTGGAGACGCGAATCGCCACCGGGCCCGATTTCTGCCAGCTGTCCGGTGAGGACGGCACGGCACTACCCTTCCTGGTCCAGGGCGGCGTGGGATGCATATCGGTCAGCGCCAATGTTGCGCCAAAGCTCTGCTCCTTGATGCATGAAGCCTGGCAGCAGGGTGCGCTGGAGACGGCGATGAAGATCAATGAGCGCCTGATGCCGCTGCACAAGGCGATGTTCTTCCAGCCGAGCCCAGCGGGTGCCAAATATGGTGCGCATCTGCTCGGGCATTGCGAGCCTGACACGCGCCTGCCGCTGACCCCGGCAGCACCGGAAACTCGGGCCCGCGTTCAGAACGCAATGACGGATCTGCAGCTGGTTGCCTGACGCTGGTCCGATGCCTATTCGGCTGATCGCCCAGAACCGCCGGGCGCGGCACGATTATTTCATCGAGGACGTGCTCGAGGCTGGGATGCAACTCTCCGGCAGCGAAGTGAAATCACTGCGCGAGGGACGCGGCTCCATCGTCGAGGCTTATGCGGTCGCGCGTTCAGGCGAGATGTTCCTTGTCAACGCCCATATCCCAGAATACAAGCCGGCACGCCATTTCGGCCATATGGCGAAACGCCCCCGCAAGCTGCTGCTGCACAGGCGCGAGATCAATCGACTTGCCGGTGCCGTCCGGCGCGAGGGAGCAACGCTCGTCCCGCTGCGGCTCTATTTCAACGAGCGGGGCCACGCCAAGCTGGAACTGGGCCTCGCCCGCGGCAAGCGCAAGGCCGACAAGCGTCACGCCATCAAGGAGCGCGATTGGAAACGCGACAAGCAGCGCCTGATGAAGGCGCGGAGTTGAACGCAGCAGACCGCGCCCGCACCTGCGTTACCGGTTCAGCCGGGCGGCGTCGGCGATGATGCGTACGGCCTCCTCGTTGCGGGTACGCACGGTGATGGCGGTAGCCCCGCTGTCAGCCCACGCGCGGAAACGCTGCTTGATGCGCGCCGGCGGGCCGACAAGTGCCTTCATGTCTACCCACTCGTCCGGCACGGCTGCGGCTGCTTCTTCCTTGCGGCCGGCAAGATAGAGCTCCTGGATGCGCTCGGCCGCATCTGCGAATCCCCGTCGATGCATCATCCGGTTATGGAAATTCTTATCTCGGTGTCCCATGCCACCGACATAGAGCGCCTCGCGGGGCTTGAGTTGTGCCAGACCAGCTTTCACATCTCCGTCCAGAATGACATGCGGCGCGGCAACAATCTCGAAATTGTGGAAGCCTTTGCCGTTTCCGGCCCGTGCAAACCCTTGATCCAACCACGGCCGATATTCGTCGAGTGTGCCAGGCATGAAGCCGAGTGGCAGCCAACCATCGGCGATCTCACCGGTGAGGCGCACGGTCGATTCGGCACCGGTGCCGAGATAGATCGGAATATCCGGATTGGGATGCAGGATCAGGCGCAGCGGCTTCCCCATACCAGCAGCACCTTCGCCGGTATAGGGAAGCGAAATTTCCCGGCCGTCATGCGTCACCGGCTCTTCGCGCGCGAAGATCTTCCGCATGATCGTGACATAATCCTTGATCCGCCAGTAAGGTCGCCCCCAGGGCTGGCCATACCACCCTTCGACGATCTGCGGGCCGGACACACCGATGCCGACGATCATCCGCCCGCCGCCGGCGAGCGCGTCGATGGTCTGGGCCTGCATTGCAGCATTGGCGGGTGTGCGCGCCGCAAGCTGGATAATGCCGGTGCCAAGCTTGATGCGCTGGGTGACTGCTGCCAGATAGGCGAGCGGTGTCATGGCGTCGGTGCCATAGGCTTCCGCCGTCCACACGGCATCGTAGCCGATTCTGTCGGCCAGCTTCACAAGTTCCGTCGGGAAATCGAGCCTGGCGCCCGAGTAGCCAATCGACAAGCCGAGCTTCATTGCGGATGTCTCTCCCAGTTCAGGAAATCGTGATAGATCGTCAAAAAGACAAAACTGACAGTCGGTCCTAAGTAGGGTGTTTTATCATGTATATAATTCCCCCAAAAAATGGTCCCGGCCCTGAATCGCCCCGGCAGTTCAGGCGGTCATCTGAGTTCGACCGGGACTGTGAGTACCTTATCCATGTACCACAGCTTGTGCCGTGAAGGTTACGCTGATCGAGACGAAGACCGCGAAGACAATCCATTGGCTCCAACTCCGCCCCAGAAAGCCGGTTCGATTTAAGCCGGAAAACAGCACTCCCGATGCGCCGATGGCGAAGTTCACTGCACCGCCAACAAAACACAGCAAAGCACCAAGCAGGAATGCGTAGAGTGCTGGCCCCGTCGCA
>JAPORR010000083.1:0-1206 GCA_026710105.1 Alphaproteobacteria bacterium | reverse complement strand
AGAAGAACTGACGGGCTTATCGCCAACGTGGCGGCCACGAGGAGTGCGGTGGCGCATCGCTACTGGCAATATTACCTCAACGGCAGCCTGATGCTGGCGAACTACTACAACCGGATCACTCGCAACCGGAAATATATCTTTCGGTACATTGGAGCGATATACTTCGCTGAGACCGGATTCTTGACGAGCTGCCGGATATGGCGGGACGTCTTGAAAGCGGCATTGCCCGATCTCGACACGCGCTATTTCGATGAACACTGCCATATTGACATCGATCACAGCCGTATGGCCCTTGACGGGCTGGTCCGGCCGGCAATCGAAACCTACGGCAACTTTGCTGCCAACGAGATTGTGCGCGGATTCGAGGAAGCA
The DNA here is from genome assembly GCA_026710105.1 of Alphaproteobacteria bacterium. GTDB lineage: Bacteria > Pseudomonadota > Alphaproteobacteria > Bin95 > Bin95 > Bin95. Next base: position 834 of record JAPORR010000083.1, on the reverse strand, counting down.
CGCTGGATCGGCGAGTTTGCAAAGCAAGACTTCGGCCGGCAAATCTGCTGGAAGGACTCCGCCGACCGCAACCAGGATCGCTATCAACAGATCTTTGACAAGGTTCATCGCGCCTGGGAGGCGGGCGAGATCACCAAGGACTGTCTGGATGAGCCAAAGGCAGAGCTGTCGATTACCCATACTCATGACGGGGATGAACTCTGCCATGTAGCAAGCGGTGAAATGGAGTTCCTTAACGGATTTGAATGTTCCACTACGCTGCGCGGCAATCAGGGGATCATCATCGAGCGCAACCGCCTTCACGGTGCCCTGATCCACTCGGAGCGCTGCAAGTACGAGATCTACAATATCGGCGACCTGGACAGATGGCTCTGAAGACGCTGCACATGGAAGAGGGTGCGCGCATTCTGGTTGAGCTTCCGCATGAAGGAGCGCGGCTCCTGGTGCATGTTCGAGACAATTCCTTGAGCGTGACAAGCGACATGTGCCGACATCGAGGCGGACCGATCCATTTGTGTTACACCGACGCGGCAGGTCACCGACGTTGTCCCTGGCATGATCGTCGCATCACGTCGGAGGAACGCCGCGACGAAGTCTGTGCCGTTTACCGGTCGCAGCGGCAGATGCTGCTGTTGATCCGTCGCGACGGCGGTGCTCACCTTGGCCGGTGTGAAAGGTAACTCCATGACCGAAACCCTGATACCATTCCTGCTCGCCGTTCTGGCGCTGCTGATCGTTCCCGGCCCCGACATGGCCTTTGTCATGGCAAATGGCATTGCTTATGGTCGGCGTGGCGCGTTTTTCTCAGCGCTTGGCATCAGTTCTGGGGGGCTG
>JAPORR010000130.1 GCA_026710105.1 Alphaproteobacteria bacterium | reverse complement strand
TAAAAGCGATTGCCCTGCAGTAGGCAACGATTGCGAGCTTCCCGCTCGGCGCCACCGTCGGCGACCTTTGGTACGCTCCCACGTTGCTGGCTAGCAGGGAGCGAGGCCCCAGGCACGAGCAATGAGTTCGTAGCTCCGTCGGCGGACGCTCTCATCATGCGTCCAGGTAACGATAGCGATCTCGTCCACACCAAGCGCCGCGCCGATGGTGCGGATGCGTTCCACCACAGGTTCCGGTTGGCCGGCGATTGCCTGCCCGCGCAAGCGCACGATCCTGGCCGTCTCGTCGTCACTGTAGTCATGGGCAGCAGCCTTCTCGGCGGATTCGAGCGGCAGGAACATGCCCCGCTCACGCCCCAGCCGCCAGCGGAGTCGGGGACCAAGATGGAATGCGGCTTCCTCCTCACTATCAGCCGCCAGCGCCCATACGCAGATCGCCGCATGCGGCACCGGCCAGTCCGCGCTCGGCCGATATTGCGCGCGGTAGAGGTCGAGCGCTTCCCTCGCCCCCTGCCCGTCGGTAAAGAACCAGGCGAAGGCGTAAGGCAAGCCGAACCAGGCCGCCACCTGCGCGCCGTAGTTGGACGAGCCTAGAAGCCATATCTGCGGCGCGGTATCGCCCTGCGGAAAAGCACCGAGCCTACTGAAGGGATGGCCTTCCACCAACGGCTCCGCCTTAAGCCAGGCCTGCAGGTCGCGGATATCGGCAGGAAACTCCGCCGGGCGCTCATTGGCGCGCGGATTGAGGGCAAAGGCTGTCAGCCCGTCCGAGCCCGGCGCGCGGCCGAGACCAAGATCGATGCGCCCCGGCGCCAGCGCATCAAGCACCCGAAACTGCTCTGCGACCTTGAAGGGTGCATAATGCGGCAGCATAACACCTGCGCTGCCGATGCGGATACGCGAAGTCCGGGCTGCCATGCCGGCGACAAGGATTTCCGGCGCCGTGCCGACAATGGTCGGGTGGTTGTGATGCTCGGAAACCCAAAACCGATCATAGCCGAGGCGCTCACAATGCTCGGCGAGCGCCACCGTGTTGCGGATCGCCTCAGCCTGCGGACGACCCTCGGCGGCGATGGACTGGTCGAGAACGCCGAGACGCAAGGTTTCAGGATGGCTTCCGCTCAACGACCGGTGAAGACCGGGCGGCGCTTTTCCATGAAGGCGGTGCGGCCCTCACGGTAATCGGCGCTGTCGAAGCAGGCCCTGGCGAGGGCCTCGACGAGGCCGGCCTCGCGCTCCTGGCGGTCGGCCACTACCTCTCGGATGGTGAGCTTCGAGGCACGGATGGAGAGCGGCGCATTGGCGGCAAGCCGGGCGGCGTAGTCGCGCACATGTGTTTCCAGCTCCGCCGCCGGCAACACACGATCCACCAAGCCGACAGCATAGGCTTCTTCCGCTGACAGTCGCCGACCGGAGAACAAGATGTCCTTGGCACGCGCCATCCCGACCAGGCCGACGAGACTGCGGACATTCTCGAAATTATAGGCGATGCCAAGGCGAGCGGCGGGGATACCGAACTCGGAGCCCTCGGCAGCGAAGCGCAAGTCACAGGTCATGGCAATGCCGAGTCCGCCGCCGAGGCAGAACCCGCGAATCATAGCGATGACCGGCTTTTCCGCGCCAGCAAGCCGCTGGCGGCCGGCATCGGTCGCAGCAGCATAGCGCGCCGCCGCCGCCGCGTCGGCGCGGTTCTTCTCGAACTGCGAGATGTCAGCCCCGGAGACGAACGCCTTGTCGCCCGCGCCCTTCAGCACAATCACGCGGACTTCCGGGTCGGCCTCGAAATCGGCGAGGATGGCGTCCGTGCCCTGCCACATCTCCATAGTCATGGCGTTGCGGCGGGCCGGGTTGTTGAAGGTCATCCAGCCAATGCCGGCTTCCTTCTCGGCCAGCATGCTGCCGTCGGCATACTCCATTGCAGGCGCTCCTCGCTCGCAGGCTCTATTTCATGCGCTGGGTATAGCCCGGATTCCGCGCCCGGTCAGCTGGTTGCGACATCTTCCTCACGCCGAGTCTTCGCGACCGCCTTGATGCGGTCGAACTCCGCTCGGCGGCGCGCAATTTCCTCCGGGGAAAGCAAGTCGATATTGGAGAAATCACGCTTCCAGGACGGATCATCGGACCAGCGGAGCGGGCTGCGCTGCGTCGTGTCAGGGCCCGGCGCGCTGTCCAGCAGCCGGAGCGCCAGGGCTAACGTTTCGCGTTGGGACCTGGCATCATGCGGGCGGCCGGCCGGGTTGCCGAGCGGGAAGTCGCTGAAGAGAAAGCGCGGGACACCGACATATTCCACGATGTCCTTAGCGCAGCCCATCACGACGGTGGGAATGCCGGCAGCTTCCAGTATGCGCGCAACCAGACTCACGGTCTGGTGGCACACCGGTCAATTGGCGGCGAGAAGGACCGCGTCCGCCCCGTCCTCGCGGCAGCGCGCCAGCAGCTCCGGCGCATCGACCTCGATGGTCGTGGCATGGCTACGGTTTGTCGGCGCGCCGTGGAATCGCGGCGCGACCGAGCCGATGCGGCCCTCCGCCGCCGCCGCCCGGAGCTGCCGGAGCGGAAACCAACTGCCGATATCCTCGGCCATGGTGTGGTCGCGGTCGATGCCGAGATGCGAGATGCGGAGGTTCGGGTCCGAAGCGCTGTCGCCGGAATAGACGCTGTAGAACTTGGCCGCCGCATTGTAGGGCGCACGTGGACCCTGATCGCCTTTGCCCGGCTGGTAGGGTGCCGCCGTGGTAATTAATCCGATGCGCGACTCCGCGAGCGGCGTCCCAAGAGCCGCGAAGGGCGTCTCGGCATAATGCGCCCATTCATAGGGTCTGCCGTAGCCCAGAGTCTCGTAATAGCGGCGGATACGCTCCAGATAGGTTATCGGGCGGTCTTCCGCAGGTGCGAAGCCGAAATGCTCGTTCATATCTTCCCTTCCTTGCGTCCGCTAGCAGTCATGCACCGGGAGCCATGCCCTTGGCGGCGAGCTCCTCCAGTGCCTCCGGTGTCTTTTCGAGATGGTCGAGGCCCATGCCCTTTAGCACATGGTCTGCCTTGGTGAACTGGATCTTCGTGTAGGTGGTGAGCTCGACCCGGTTACCCCAAGGGTCGAGGAAGTCGGTGAACGGCCCTTTGAGGAATTCGACGCCCATTTCCGCCAGGCAGCGGATGGCGCACTCCTTATCGTCCACGGCGATGCCGAAATGGCGGTGGTCGTCTGGCCCCTGCCGACGGCCGACCGAGAAGTTGATGAACTGGTCCCCGAAATAGACGAAAGCCGCCGTCTCGCTCTGCTGCGCGACCTCGAACTCAAGGAAGCTGCCGTAGAATTCTAGCGCCTCCCGGATATTGCCCACTTCCAGTGCCACATGATTGATGCCCACCGGCACCGCCTTGCCTGTCATCGTCTCGTCTCTCCGTTTCGCCGCCGATCCGGGCGTGCCAGGCCGGTCGGAGCTGACTGCCATGAGCTCTATTTGTGGTCTGCAGGCCACCATCGCAAGCGGCCACGCAGAACAAGTCCGGGAGATCGGCCCTTTCCTTGGAGGAGAACAGCGCGGGTACAGACCTTAATGACCTGACCGCCAGCAGCCATGGTCAAGCCTCAGAGCTTTTCGAGCTTCTGGAGCGTCCGCAGCCAACGAGGTCGGGGTTTGTCGCCAAAGCTTGCCGACCAGTTGGTATAGGCGACCTCGCCCACATAGATGTCGCCTCGGCTGTCTACCGCGAGGCCATGAGGGGCGAGGAACTTGCCGAGCTCGAGGCCCGCGCCGTCCTCGCCGCCAAGCCGCGCGACCAGCTCACCTTCATTCGTTACGATAGAGAGACGCGGGCCGAGATTGGGATGATGGCGGTTGACAGCCATGCCCGGTCCGAGCTCGCCGATGAAACAATGCGAGCAGGAGCCGCGCGGCATGTAGAGGCCGCAGGGCCGATGCAGATTGTTCCATTGCGCTTCGTAGCGCCCTTCCGTGTCGAAGACCTGGACACGGTGGTTCTCGCGGTCGGCGACATAGAGCCAGCCGTCGTCATCGGCGACGATATTGTGAACAATGTTGAATTGCCCGGGGCCGGCGCCACTCTCGCCCCAAGTTTTCACCAGCTTGCCGTCTGGAGAGAATTTATGGACGCAGGCATTGCCGTAGCCGTCGGAGACGAAGAGATGCCCGTCCGGCGCGAGCGCGGTATGGGTGCAGCGGTGGAAGGGCTCGTTACTCATGAAGGGTGCCGGCTTGCCGGGTGTGCCGAGCGTCATCAGAACCTTGCCCTCCAGCGTGCAGGCGGTGACGGTATGGGCCCCGTCATCCGTGAGGTAGAGGGTCTCATCCGGTCCGATATGGATACCGTGGGCGCGCGGAAACCGGTCCTCGCCCCAGGAGCGCAGGAAATTGCCCTCGCGGTCGAACACGATCATCGGGTGCGCGCCGCGGTTGAAGACATAGACTTGGTCCTTGCTGTCCACGGCGACCGCGGCGACATCGCGGAGCTCCCAGCCGTCCGGCAGCTTCGCCCAGTCCTCGACGACCCGGTAACGGTACTCGCCGCTGCCCAGAATGACCGACATGGCCTCCTCCCTCACGCTTTCTCGAAATCGATCCGCTCGTCTACTGGTGCGCCGGCAAGACGGCGACGCAGACAGTCGAGCGCCAGCTCCACACCGCCCTGCCGTGCCCGGTTCGGTCCGCCCATTATGACAGCACGGCGCTCGAAGCCGCTCTCCGGATCGGCGACGGCGATGCGCACAGCGCCGTGCTGGCTGTCAATAGCGACCGCCAGGCCGTGGGTAGCCCCGTCCACCCGCCGCGCCGCCTCCGCAAACTCCACCAACGAGGCGTCCGCCGATAGGCCCAGCGATCCCGCCACCACGGCCGCGCCATTGCCCGAGGATGCACGCAGGAATACGCCGCCCTCCTCGTCGGCAGCCGCAAGCCGCGCGCCGAGGCCGCCATGAGAACCGGTCTCGACCGCACTGAGCGAGCCGCCCTGTGTCCGCAGGTGTTCCAACACTGCGCCTTCCAGCGTCCCGTCATCCTCAGCGACAATGAAATTGCCGAGCCGGCGGCGTATCTCCGCCTCGATAGGCGCCAGCATTGCTGTCGCCACCTCGTGCGACGGCGCCGCGACGGTGAGCTTGGTCTCCAATTGTGGATAGTGCGACTGGAACCCGAGCTTGACCCGCCCCTCCACATCCATCGCCTCGATGCCGGCCAGCAGATGGTCGGCACGCGACTCGCCGATGCCAAAAGAATGGAAGCGCTTGAGGTGGACCATCGCGTCGATGCCGCTCATAGCGCGCAGACGTGGGATCAGCTCGTTCTCGGTCATCACATCGAGTTCGGACGGCACACCGGGCGTGAAGAAGAACCGCGCCCTACCAATGTCAATAGCGAAGCCGCAGGCCGTGCCGACCGGGTTGTCGATTAGCTCCGCGCCCTCCGGCAGCATGGCCTGCTTGCGGTTGTTGGGGGGCATGTCGCGCCCACGCCGGCGGTAGAAGCCGCGGATGGTCTCCAGCCATTCGGGTCGGAGATCGAGCGCCACGCCCGCTGCCTCCGCCGCCACTTCCTGGCTGAGGTCGTCCACCGTCGGCCCGAGCCCCCCATTCACGATCACGGCGTCGGCACGCCGGGCGGCAACATCAAACGCGGCGCGCAGTTCCACCCGGTCGTCGCCGACAGTGGTTTCGCGCACCACCAACAGGCCGAGCTCCGTCAGCCGCCGGCTGAGTCGACTGAAATTAGTGTTGATGGTTTTGCCGGTCAACACTTCGTCGCCAGTGCAGATTACTTCGATGCGCAAAAATCTCGCTCCCCTGATGAGCTACGGAACTAGCAAGCTGCTGCCCTATCTGCAAATGCAAACCGACCGCAAGCATAAATACTCGATACTGTGCCACAATCAATGGCCGAGAATACTGTAATCGTTGTTCACGATCATTTGGATCGAGACATAGAGGCCCAGTAAGCTATATAAAACCCATTGAGAATTAAAACCTAACACAATGATGTAAAGATTTAATTTATCAGTCTTTTTTTGCAAATTTTTCATAAAAAAACTGTTCCAATAAACTAAAGTTCCATACAATAATTGCCAATATAACATGACACCTATTATTCCCACAATTTGTGCTGGAATGATGCCAAAACTATAAGATATATAGAGGATTATGGTTGGGATTGGAACTAAAAAACCATTGGCAATGTCAACATTATACCCATAAGAGAAGCGATTTTCATAAGACTTATCTAATTGTAAATATATTGCCCATAAATCTGCCCATATATTCGGCAGAAATGCTCTTGATAGTGGAATTTTTGATGTTAAGAAGAAGATAATCGGAGAGCGACCAGTATCCAACACAAAATTGCGCCAATGCTCGATACGCTCATCGACATAATCCTGTTGAATTAGGAGGCATATTTCTAGGTAACATACCACTATATTGATCGAAAGAAATAGAATTAAAATAGCCTGTATGATGTCAAAACTGTCATGAATACAGTAGTGGATGCCGATACCGACCAGCGTTAGAACCATCAGCACCATGCCGACGAATAACCCGGCAGGTATCGCCAAGCGGATCCTGCATCTATCGTCCGCTTTTACTGTCTCAGTTCGATGATCAGGCATGTCGTTGGATCTCCCAGACATGACGGGGACTCTGTCAACCAGCTATATACCGGCGATGAAAACTGTAGTCCTACGCCCGGATAGTTGCACGGCAAAGGAAGACACGCCGCTTGCTCTTGCTCTTTGCTTGCCTCCTGTTCGGGTGTAAACCCCTGACTGCGTGGATTTTGGCATTCGGGGAGTTTCGCCTCATGGGACGCGATAGCTTGGGCGCGCGCCGGACCCTGCGGGTCGGCGGCAGAGAATACGACTATTATGCGCTGGAAGCAGCAGAGACCGCCGCGGGCGACCTTTCGCGCCTGCCCATCTCGCTGCGTATCCTCGCCGAGAACCTGCTCCGGCATGAAGACGGGCGCACTGTCACAGTCGATGACATTGCGAGCTTCGGTGCCTGGCTGAAGGACCGTCGGGCCGGGGCTGAGATCGCTTTCCGCCCGGCACGCGTGCTGATGCAGGATTTCACCGGCGTACCAGCCGTGGTCGATCTCGCCGCCATGCGCCACGCCATGGCCGTACTCGGCGGCGACCCGCAGAAGATTAACCCGCTTAATGCCGTGGACCTCGTCATCGACCATTCCGTCATGGTGGATTCCTACGGTAGCCCAGAGGCCTTCCGCGCCAATGTCGGGCGCGAGTTTGAACGCAACCGCGAGCGCTACGAGTTCCTGCGCTGGGGCCAGGCCGCCTTCCGCAATTTCCGCGTCGTGCCGCCCGGCACCGGCATCTGCCATCAGGTCAATCTCGAATATCTGGCCCGCACTGTCTGGACCGAGGAGCAGGACGGACACTTCATCGCCATGCCGGACACTGTGGTTGGCACGGACAGCCATACCACAATGGTGAACGGCCTCGGCGTGCTCGGCTGGGGCGTAGGCGGCATCGAAGCGGAGGCTGCGATGCTAGGCCAGCCGATTTCCATGCTGATCCCGGAAGTGGTGGGCTTCGAGCTGACCGGACATATGCCCGAAGGTGCGACGGCCACCGACCTTGTGCTGCGCGCGGTCGAGATGCTGAGGGCTAAGGGCGTGGTCGGCAAGTTCGTGGAATTTCATGGTGCCGGCCTTGATACGCTTGCGCTCGCCGACCGCGCCACGATTGCCAATATGGCGCCCGAATACGGCGCCACTTGCGGCTTCTTCCCTGTCGATGGCGAGACGCTCAACTATCTGCGCTTCACCGGGCGCGAGGAGGAGCAGGTGGCGCTGGTCGAAGCCTATGCGAAAGCACAGGGCCTCTGGCGCGAGGCGGGCATGGCGCCGCCCATCTTCTCCGACACACTCTCGCTCGACCTCTCGTCGGTCGAGCCGGCGCTCGCCGGGCCGAAGCGCCCTCAGGACCGCGTGTCGCTCTCGGGTGTACCGGCGAGCTTTGAGAAGGCGGCGGCTGAGATCGGTGGCGGCAAAGCGCAACCGGTCGAAGGCACGGACTACACTATCGAATCCGGCCATGTTGTGATCGCTGCGATCACAAGCTGTACCAACACCTCCAATCCAAGTGTTCTGGTCGCGGCCGGACTGCTTGCCCGTAACGCGCTGGCGCGCGGCCTTCGGGTGAAGCCCTGGGTCAAGACCTCGCTGGCGCCCGGCAGCCAGGTGGTGACCGACTACCTGGAGGCCGCGGGGCTGCAGGAAGCGCTGGACACGCTCGGCTTCAACCTAGTCGGCTATGGCTGCACCACCTGCATCGGCAATTCTGGGCCGCTGGCGGCACCGATCGCCGAGGCCGTGGAGGCCGGCGACATCACCGTTGGCGCGGTGCTCTCCGGCAATCGCAATTTCGAAGGCCGGGTGCATGCCCAGGTGAAGGCGAACTATCTCGCCTCACCGCCGCTGGTCGTCGCCTATGCGCTGGCGGGCTCGCTTACCGTGGACCTCGCGCAAGAACCGCTGGGCCAGGACGCTGAGGGCAATCCTGTCTATCTCAGCGACATCTGGCCGAGCGACAAGCAAATCCGCGATACCCTCGCGGGCGCACTGTCACCGGACATGTTCCGGAAGCGCTACGGCAATGTCTCCGAAGGGCCCGCAGAATGGCGCAAGATCCGCGTGCCGGCGGACGAGACCTATCGCTGGAACGACGGCTCCACTTACGTCCGCCATGCGCCCTACTTCCAGGACATGGCGCGCGAGCCCCAGCCGGTCTCGGACATTACCGGAGCGAAAGTGCTGCTCTCCCTCGCGGACAGCATCACCACCGACCACATCTCGCCGGCAGGCGCGATTAAGCGCGACGGGCCAGCGGGCGACTATCTGATCGGCCACCAGGTAAGGCCTGTGGAGTTCAACTCCTACGGCGCCAGGCGTGGCAACCACGAAGTGATGATGCGCGGCACCTTCGCCAATATCCGCATCCGCAATGAGCTCGTCCCCGACACCGAGGGCGGCTTCACCACTCACCAGCCCTCCGGCGAGGTCATGTCCGTCTATGACGCCGCCATGCGCTACCGCGAGGAGGGTGTGCCGCTGGTAGTTTTCGGGGGCAAAGAATACGGCACCGGCTCCTCGCGCGACTGGGCCGCCAAAGGCTCGGCGCTGCTCGGCATCCGAGCGGTGATCGTGGAGAGCTTCGAGCGCATTCACCGCTCCAACCTGATCGGCATGGGCGTGCTGCCGCTGGAGTTCACCGGCGGCATGACCCGCAAGGCGCTCGCTCTGAACGGCTGCGAGACCGTCGATGTGCAGGGCGTCGCCGATGGCCTAGAGCCGCGCTCGACGCTCACCTGCCGAGTGCGCCGAGCGGACGGGACGGTAGAGCAATTTGAGGTCCGCTGCCGTATCGACACCGAGAACGAGCTCGACTACTATCGGCATGGTGGCATCCTGCCCTATGTGCTGCGCAACATGCTGGCTGAGGCGGCCTGAGGGGGTAGGCGGTGAAGCTATGACGCGCCCGACCATCGCAGTGATCGGCACCGGCGGCACGATCTCCTCGCTAGGCCGCCATAACCTCGAGATCGCAACCTATGTGGATCACGCCACCGTGCTCGGCGTGGAGGAGGTCATCGCCCGGGTACCGGAGCTTAATCGCATGGCAGACATCCTGCCGGTGCCGTTTCGCGCTATCCCTTCGACTGCGATGGGCCCAGCAGTATGGCCCGAATTGCTCACCCTGGTCCATGAAACCGCCGCACGGCCGGAAGTCGACGGCATTGCTATCACCCACGGCACAGCAACGTTGGAAGAAACTGCCTACTTCCTCAATCTTACAGTCGAAACAGAGAAGACGGTGGTGCTTGTAGGCGCGCAGCGCCCGGCTTCGGCGCTATCCACTGACGCCTTCCTAAACCTGGTCAACGCTGTGCGTGTGGCGGGCGCGCCAGAAGCACGCGGCCTGGGCGTGCTGACTCTGCTCAATGACGAAATTCATGCCGCGCGCGAGGTCACCAAGACGCACAGCGCCCGTGCCCAGACCTTCAAGGCACCGGATTTTGGTGTGCTCGGTCATGCCGACGAGGACCGGATTGCAATCTATCGCCGGCCGGTGCGCGTTCACGCGCCGGAAGCAGCGCGCACGCTTGGCCTCCCAGCGCGTTTCCCGCGCGTCGAGATCTCCTATTCCTATGGCGGTTCGGACGGGGCGGTGCTGCGCGCCATGACTGATATCGGCGCGGAAGGCATCGTCATGGCGGCGCTCGCCCCCGGCATGCCAACGCCGGAAGAGCATGAGGTCATGGAGGAGGTAATAGCACGCGGTGTTGTCTTCGTCATGGGCACGCGCGCCGGAGCTGGGCGCCTCGCACCGCTTGAGAATCGCCGGCCGAAGGGCACAGTGCTCGCTGACAATCTGACCGTCCAGAAGGCCCGCATCCTCCTCATGCTCGGCCTCGCTCGCACGAAGGATCCCGGAGAGCTGCAGGCCCTGTTCGACCGCTTCTGACCGGACGCGTAGGCCGCACCCTGGTCGCTGGGGTTGGCCGGATATTTGTGGTTTCTTAAGGGGCCAGTGCCTCGGCGATCACGTCCAGAGCTTCGGGGGCACGGGCGCCGTCGGGGCCACCGGCCTGGGCCATGTCGGGACGACCACCGCCGCCCTTGCCGCCGAGCGCCACCGCGCCGAGGCGCACCAGATCAACGGCGCTGAGCGAAGGCGCAAGGTCATCGGTGACGCCCACCACCAGCGAGGCTTTGCCATCATTCACTGCCGCCAACGCCACGACGCCGCTGCCGATCCGCTGCTTCAGATCGTCGGCGATGGCCTTGAGCTCGCGCGCCGGCACATCTTCCAGCACCTGCCGGCTGAGCCGGCGCCCGCCGATTTCCTCGAAAGCCGGCCCAGCACCACCGGTCGCCGCCTTGCGCCGCAGCTCTGCGATCTCGCGCTCCATGCGGCGGCGCTCCTCCAGAAGCTGCGCCACACGCCCTGGTACCTCGCGCGGCGCGATGCGCAGCACCGATGCAGCCTCCTCCAGCAGCTCGAACTGCTCGGCGATATGGGTGTCCGCTCCCTCGCCGGTCAGCGCCTCAATGCGGCGCACACCGGCTGCAAGCGCGGCTTCTTCGACGATCACTAGCTGGCCGATATCGCCTGTCTGCGCCACATGCGTGCCGCCGCAGAGCTCGACCGACCAGGGCCGGCCGCCTTCATCCTCGCCGCCCATCGTCACCACCCGCACCTCGTCGCCGTATTTCTCGCCGAATAGCGCGGCCGCACCCGCCTCGATGGCATTGTCGGTCGCCATCAGCCGGGTCGATACAGGGGCGTTCAGCCGGATGCGGTCGTTCACTGCTCGACCAACCGCCACGATCTCATCTGCCGCCAACGGCTTGGGGTGTGAAATGTCGAAACGCAGCCGTTCGGGTGCCACTAGCGAGCCCTTCTGTGCCACATGCGCGCCGAGCACATCCCTGAGCGCGCGGTGTAGCAGATGGGTCGCCGAATGGTTACGCCTGAGGGCCATACGCCTCTCGCCGTCCACCCGAAGCGCGACCGCATCACCTACAGCGATCGCCCCTCGCTCGAGTCGTACAAGGTGGACATGCAGGTCGCCAAGCTTCTTCTGCGTATCAGTCACGGCGAGCCGGACGGTGCCTGGAACTGTCATAGTCCCGTTGTCACCCATCTGACCACCCGATTCGCCGTAGAACGGCGTCTGGTTGACGACGACCCAGACCTCGCCGCCGACCTCGTCAAAGTGCTGAACCTCGCCGCCTTCCGTGACCAGAGCCAGGACTTCCGCTTCTGCCTCCAGCGTCTCGTAGCCGAGGAAATCAGTCGCGCCGAGGCGTTCACGGAGATCGAACCAGAGCGTCTCCGCCGCCGCTTCGCCGGAACCGGCCCAACCCTTGCGGGCCTCGGCCCGCGCCCGCGCCATCTCCGCTTCGAAGCCGGCCTCGTCCACGCCGCGACCGCGACCGCGTAGCACATCGCGTGTGAGGTCGAGCGGGAAACCGTAGGTGTCGTAAAGCCGGAAGGCTACAGCACCTGGCAGTGCATCGTCCGCACCGAGTTCCGCCTCCGCCTCATCTAGCAGGCGTAGGCCGCGCCCGAGCGTCCGCTTGAACCGCTCTTCCTCAGTCCGCAATGTCTCGTCGATGAGCGCTGCCGCCCGGGGAAGCTCCGGGAAGGCGCCACCCATCTCGCGCACCAGCGCAG
>JAPORR010000078.1 GCA_026710105.1 Alphaproteobacteria bacterium | reverse complement strand
AACAGAAATCCGAAGGGCACCCGTGTCGCCTTGGCGAAGTTTTCCAGCTGTTTCACGGTGGGTCGGGTTACTTCGGCCTCCCAGTCTGCCAACTTGGGAAACCGGCTTCGCAAATCGTCGAAACCGAGCCCAGCGCGCTCCCGCGCCCAGCGAAGGACTGCCGGATTGACCTTAATTCCACTCATTTGGAGATGTTATCCATCAAATGGATAGAGCCAAAACAAGTTTTGAGGCGAGTGCATCACGCGCGGCACGTGTCGATGGAGAGATGGACGGCGACGGTGGCTTTGGTTCCCTCATTGTTCAGAATACCTTCGCATTCCAGTTCCGTCGAGAGGCTGTCCAGCGCGGCGGTCTTCGGCCCGAGAAGCGCTTCTAGGACGCGCCGCTTGGCCGGTTGGCTCTCCTTCAGGAAACCAGAGACATCTTCGGGAAAGAGGGCGAATGTTTGGTAGGCGTCCAGATTGCGCGTCTCATAGCCGCCGTAGCTGGTCAGCCCCGTCTCAATCGCTATCTCGAACGGATCGGTGTTCAGTTGACGGGGTCGTGCCCCCAGGCGTGGTGGGGATGAGGTAGAATTGTCGCGACCGGGTGTATCAGGGCGGCACTAGTGGTCGAGGAGACGATGGTCGGGGCGGCGAGATTCGAACTCGCGACCTTCTGCTCCCAAAGCAGACGCGCTGCCAGGCTGCGCTACGCCCCGCCGGGCGCCCTTCTTCTACTCTTCCGGGCCGCTGTGGACAATCGCCGTGTCCTCGCTTGCCATTTCACTGCCACCGCCTTCCTCTTCCGCTGGCGCTTTTGCCACCCCGACCATCGCCGGGCGGAGGAGGCGGTCGTGGAGAAGGTAACCGTCCTGGATGGTCTGGACGACCGTGCTGGGCTCGACGTCTGCCGTCTCGACCTCGAACATCGCCTGATGGCGGTTGTGATCGAAGCGTTCGCCTTCCGCGTCGATGCGCGCAATATGGTGGCGGGTGAAGACCTGTGCGAGCTCGCGCTCCACCATTTCAACGCCTTCCAGCAACCCTTCGCTGCCGCCGCTGGCGAGCGCACGGCGGAGATTGTCGGCAACGCCGAGCAAGTCGCGCGCTAGCCCCGTCGCACCATAGCGCGACGCCTCACGGCGCTCGCGCTCGCTGCGCCGACGCATGTTCTCGACCTCAGCAAGAGCACGCAGCCGCTCGTCCCTCAGCGCTTGCGCCTCCGCCTCTAGCTCAGCGATGCGCGCCACCTGCTCGGCGAGTGGATCCGGCTCTGCCGCGTCCGGGACATTCGCCCCTGCGGTGTCCGGTGCAGCAACCGCGTCCGCCGCTATCTCATCCGCCGCGGGCGCTTGCTCCTCGGTTTCGGACGTCTGTTCCCCGTCTCTCATCGCTTTCACCCTCTCTCCGGCGCCAGCATGCGTTCAATCACCCGCGCCGTGTAATCCACCATAGGCACGATGCGGGCATAATTCAGCCGGGTCGGCCCGAGCACGCCGATGGCGCCCACGACGCGTTCCTGGCCATCGCGATAGGGCGTGACAACCATAGACATGCCCGTCTGACGGAAGACTGTGTTTTCCGCCCCGATGAAAATCTGCACGCCTTCGCCGGACTGCGCGGCTTCTACCAGCCGTAGGATGTTCTCGCGCGTCTCCAGCGCATCGAACAAGCCGCGCAGCCGTTCCAGATCTTCCACCGCTTGCACATCGTCCAGCAGCCTTGCGCGGCCCGTGACGATCAGCCGCCCGCCGTCATGGCTGCGTTCGCCCGCCCAGACCGCGAGCCCGGCCTCGACTACGCTCTGCGCGAGAGCGTCGATCTGCGCGCGGTGGGTTTCTAGGTCGGCGCGGATTTCCTCCAGCGCTTCGCCCAGCGTGCGCCCGGAGAGGCGGGACTGGAGATAATTGGCAGCGCGCTGCAACGCATCCGCTGGCAAGCCTGGCGGCAGGGCGAGCATGCGGTTCTCGACCTGGCCTGCCTCGTCCACCAGCACAGCGAGCGCGCGCGCCTCGCCCAGATTGACAAACTCAATATGATTCAACCGTTCGACCCGCTTCGGTGCCACCACCAGACCGGCATGGCGAGTGAGGCCCGCGAGTAGCCGGCTCGCCCGTTCCAGACTCTGCTCCAACGTGATGCCGGCTCCGGCAGAGAGCGCCTCGATATCAGCGCACTCGCTCTCCGTCAGCCCGCCAGTGCGCATGAGGCCGTCCACGAACAGGCGTAGTCCCCCGTCGGTCGGCAGCCGCCCAGCCGAGGCATGCGGCGAGAACAGCAGACCCAACTCCTGGAGATCAGCCATCACATTGCGGATCGTGGCGGGCGACAGTGATCTGTCGAGCTTCCGCGCAAGCGTACGCGAGCCGACAGGGTCGCCCGTTTCGATCCAGGCGTCCACGATCAGCCCGAAGACCTCGCGCGAGCGCGCGTCAAGATCAGCAAGTCCCGGCGAGCCGGCCATGCGAGAAAGACTCTTCCAAGCGGTGCCCGAAGGATTTAGGAAACCACTCGGCCGGCGTCAACCGCGCGCACGGCCCTGAGGAGTGAACCACACCCCATGACACTTCGAGACGAAACGGGAGGCGTCTGGTATCCTGGCCAACTTCGCTCCCCCATAGCCGCCGTCCGCCCAGATCTTGCTACACGTTGCCTGACGAAGCGCTGCAATCACTGCCGGTGCACCGTCCCGATCCTGTATGTTGGCCGGATGCACCTGCATCACCAGTAGCAGTGTGTCCACCACCACATGTCGTTTCCGGCCCTTCACTTTTTTGCCAGCGTCATAGCTACCGCCGCTCTCCGTCGTCTTCACCGACTGGGCATCAATGATCCCAGCCGTTGCTGCCGGTAGCTTCCCTTCCAGAGTGCGCACCGGGCCCCGCAACGATGCGTAGAGTCGAGGACTGGCGCGTCAGCTTTAGGGTCCGGTGGTTCATCCGGTGCTTTCGCTCCGGGCCGCAGTCCGGCTCCCGTAAACACGTTTCCAGCTCCCACCTCGTCAAACGCAGCATGCGGTTTTCCCGCACTACGCTTTCCTGTTGCCTTCATCCCACGGTTTATGTGGCGTATTGGCTGGGGAGCGCTTTCGGCGGCAGGTAACAGACCCGGTATTCAGAGAACAATCCGCTCATAAATCCACCGCCTACTCCACCTCTTCCAGCCAAATCCTCGACGCCCGCGCTGCCGCATCAAGTGTCGCCGTATCTTCTGCTCGACCCAATTCTTGATGTGACTGAAGCATCTGCTCGCCATTCCTACGCGGAAATAGTTCACCCACCCACGCAGGATCGGATTGATTAGGCTCAAGACCCTCTCTACCGGTTGCGAGCCGTAGCGCCGGAACACTTGAGTCGGCCCCGCCGCTCGGCAGAAGGATAAATCGTCCGTCTGGGTATAGAGCGCAGAGCCTTCGCGCCGCCGTTAGACCGATTGCATCCACGATCCATCGCTTCGGGCGGCACAATCAGCGTTTCGCCCGCAAAGTGATCCACCGCCGCCAAGGCGGCCTTGCCCCCGCAAGCGTACTCGATGACGCCCAGATCACCGGGCAGCGGCGATTGCTCCATTGGGCAGCCTCCCATGCTAGGATGGGGGCGGTGCCGCAAACTATGGCTAGCGCGGCGCCGCCGACCGCGAACCCTATCGGAGAAAGCGCGCGGCCATGAACAACCATAGCGAACATGCGGCAAGCGCGCATAAGGCCTCTTTGCGCCGCGGGCAAAGCTGGCGGCCCGATATCGCGCCCTCGGCGGCAAGATCGCCGCCGGCGCCGGCCCGCCGGCCGGATCGGCGGCCGAGCTACGCGCTGACGGGGACAATTCCCCGCGCCAGCTTTGCGACTGGCACACAGCAAGCAGAAGAAATCATCGCCGGGTACCGGAGGGAAACGCATGACGGCAACATTCGACACGCTGGCCGCCGCCCGCGATATGGAACATGCCGGGCTAAAACGCGAAGCGGCAGAAGCCGTCGCATCCGCAATCCGGGCCGGCCAGGGCGAGCTTATCACGCGGGCGGACATTGAGCCCCTGGCGACCAAGACCGAACTCGCTGCGCTTGAGGCCCGCCTGACCTGGCGGATCGTCGGGCTGGTGATCGCCGCGAACGCGCTGCTTGTCGCGGCCGTGAAACTCATCCCGTGACAGCGCCGCAGGGACAAGGAAGTCTATCGCTTTTGAAGATTTCGACGCGGATCTGCCGCCGGCTGTCCCCGCTTCGGTGGGGTGGGCGACAGCAATTCATGCTACGTTCACGTCGGGAGTGCGCGATGCGGGACATGTCATAGCCGTTTCAAGGCCCTTTCGGGGCGCGGGGGACCTGCGGCCGGGCACGACGGCCCCAATCCGATTGCGCTATGAAGACAGATGTAGATGAGAAATGAACAACGCATTGTTAAATAATGTTAAAATACTCGATATAGGCACAACATGACAAACTCCGCCCGTCCGTCTGGACGCCGCCCCGATGACCTCCGTACCGTTCTGCTGGAACCCGGCTGGGCCCCCTATGCGGAAGGCTCTTGCCTCGCGAGCTTCGGCGCGACGCGGGTGCTCGCCACCGCTTCAGTGGAAACCCGCGTGCCGGCATGGCTGCGTGGGCGTGGGCGCGGCTGGATCACGGCCGAATACGGCATGCTGCCGCGTTCGACTCATGAGCGCACAGATCGCGAGGCAGCGCGCGGACGCCAGAGCGGCCGCACACAGGAAATCCAACGCCTGATTGGCCGCTCGCTGCGCGCCATCGCCGATTTGCAGGCGCTTGGCGAAATCCAGATCCGCATCGACTGCGATGTGCTGCAGGCCGATGGTGGCACCCGCACCGCAGCCGTCACCGGCGGTTATGTGGCGCTCGCGCTCGCCTGCCGGCACCTGCAACGGATCGGCGCGGTCAAGAAGCCGGTGCTCACCGATTCGGTCTCGGCGATTTCTTGTGGACTCTGGCAAGGTCAGCTGGTGCTTGACCTCGACTATGCCGAGGACAGTGCGGCGCAAGCGGATGCGAATTTTGTGCTGACTGGTTCGGGCACACTGGTCGAAGTGCAGGCGACGGCGGAAAAAGCGGCCTTCCCCCGCACCCAGTTCGACACCCTACTCGATCTTGCGGAAACCGGCTGCGCAAGGCTGGCGGAGGCGCAACGCCGCGTGCTCGCCTCGTGACCCGGCGGTTCGATGGCACGCAGCTCGTCATCGCCAGCCACAATGCCGGCAAAGTGCGCGAGATCGCCGAATTGCTGGCGCCCTGGGGCATAGAAGGGGTGGCGGCCGCCACGCTCGGCCTGCCCGAGCCGGAAGAGACGGGCGCGACTTTCCCCGCCAATGCCGAACTCAAGGCGCACGCGGCGGCGGTTGCGGGGATGCCGGCACTGGCGGACGATTCGGGCCTTGCCGTCGCCGCGCTGGATGGCGCTCCCGGCATCTATTCGGCCCGCTGGGCCGGGCCTGACCGCAATTTTGCGCGCGCAATGGCGGATGTCCATGAGCGCCTGGGCGCGCACGCACGCACCGCCGCCTTCATCGCTGCGCTCGCGCTCGCCTGGCCGGATGGGCATGTCGAGGCCTTCGAGGGACGCATCGAGGGTCGGCTGGTCTGGCCGCCCCGCGGTAGCCGCGGCTTCGGCTATGATCCGATCTTCGCGCCGGATGGCCATGATGAGACCTTCGGCGAGATGGACCCGACCGCCAGGGCGCGCGTCAACCACCGGGCCCGGGCTTTCGAGAAACTTGCGGCCGCCTGCTTCCCATGACGGACCGGGGCTTCGCCGTCTATGTGCATTGGCCGTTCTGCGAATCCAAATGCCCCTATTGCGACTTCAACAGCCATGTCCGCGAAAGCGTGGACCAGGCCGCCTGGTGCGACGCTCTGCTGCGCTCCCTGGAGAGCTGGGCCAAGGAAACGCCTGGACGGACGGTCGACAGTGTCTTCTTCGGCGGCGGCACACCGTCGCTGATGGCCCCGGGAACCGTCGGGGCGGTTCTGGAGCGGGTGCGTTCGCTCTGGTCTGTCGCGGAGGACCTCGAAGTGACACTGGAGGCCAATCCCGGTTCTGTCGAGGCCGGGCGCTTCCGTGCCTTTGCCGGTGCAGGTGTTAATCGACTCTCGCTTGGCGTGCAGTCCTTCCGGGATGACGAGCTCGCCTTTCTCGGCCGCCGCCATGATGCCTGCACCGCCCGCGCCGCGCTCGAACTCGCGCATGGCATCTTCCCACGCGTTTCCTTCGATCTGATCTACGCTCTGCCTACCCATACCGCCACCGAATGGGCCGCTCGGCTCGACGAGGCGCTTGCGGCCGCGGGCACGCATCTTTCGCTCTACCAGCTCACCATCGAGCCAGGCACGGCCTTTGCACCCCGCGTGGCGCGCGGCGATTTCGCGCTGCCGGGGGAGGACGAGGCGGCCGCGCTCTACGAGACGACGCAGGATCGCCTCACTGCCGCCGGGCTGCCGGCCTATGAAATCTCGAACCACGCTCGGCCCGGAGCGGCCTGCCGACATAATCTAGTCTATTGGCAAGGCGGGGAGTGGATCGGCGTCGGGCCGGGCGCACACGGCCGAATCGACACGCCCGAAGGCCGCCTTGCAACCGCGGAGCGCCGCGCTCCGGAGGTATGGCTCGCTGAAGCCGCATGTCATCAGGGCCGCGCTGTCCGCGAGCACCGGCTGTTGCCCCCCCTCGAAGCCATCCAGGAGCGCATCCAGACTGGCCTGCGACTGGCAGAGGGTATTCCCGCAGACGGGATCGAGGCGGCCATCGACGCGGATCGGCGCGTGCATTTGGAGGCCGAGGGGCTGCTATACGCGCGACCAGACCGCCTCCAGGCGACGCCGGCGGGGCGACAGCGGCTCGATGCGGTGATCCGCTACCTGCTCTAATTCACTATCGCAGCAATTCCTGTGACCCGCACCGTCATTGCCCCCTACCGCATTTTCTAGTTCTTCGATACGTTTCTGGACTTCTTTTCGATACCTGGCATTCTCCCCCAAGTAATTGGGGTGTGGCACTGGCTCTTGTTGAGTCAAGCGAAACGCATCAGAAAGCGGACCAGGCAGCGGGTCCGGAGACCGAACAGCGCGTCGGTGTAGTAGCTACCGGCAGCGCGTTTCGAGGCCTCGCCGAGCGTCGGATAGGGCGCAATCATGCCCGCCAGCGCACCGATGCGGAGCTTCTGTGATACCGCCAGCACCCAGGGCTGGATGAGCTCGCCCGCATGGCGGCCGACAATGGTGGCACCGAGCACCCGCCGCCCTGGCCCGACGACCGCTTTGACGAAGCCTTCCGTCTCGCGCTCCGCCTGCGCCCGGTCGTTTTCGGCAAAATCGTGGCGCAGCACCCGCACCTTGCGCCGGAAGGCCTGCGTGGCCTCCGCTTCGGTGAAGCCGACATGGGCGAGTTCAGGATCGGTATAGGTCACCCAGGGCGCAGCGGTCGTGTCGGCCTTCGCGGGCAGGCGAAAGAGGGCATTGCGGATCGCGATCCCGGCGTGATAGCCCGCCACATGAGTAAAGTGCAGTTCGCCCGCCAGGTCACCAACGGCAAACACGCGCTTGTCGGAGGCGCGCAGGCGGCTGTCCACCGTCACCCCCGCCGGTGTCCAGGCGATGCCGCCGGCATTGAGGTCAAGGTCCTCCAGGACGGGGCGGCGGCCGGCTGCGACAAGCAGATGCGTGCCCTGAATCGTCTCCCCCCGGCCCTCGGTTTCGAAGTGCAGTGTTACGGCTCCGGACCCGCCCGACGCGGCCGTCACTGCTGCATTCTCGCAGAGTCGCACGCCCTCCCGGACGAGCCGCGCGCGGATGAACGCCACGGCGTCGGCGTCGTCGCGGGGCAGAATTGGCCCACGCTGCACTACTGTTACCTCCGCGCCGAGCCGGCGGTGCGCCTGGGCAAGTTCGATCCCAACTGGGCCACCGCCCAGCACCAGCAGATGCCCAGGCGTTTCTTCCAGGTCGAAGACTGTCTCATTGGTGAGGAAGGGCAGCCCATCGAGGCCCGGGATCGGCGGCACCACTGGCGCAGAACCGGTCGCCAAAACGATCCAGCGGGCTTGCACGCGGACGCCACCACCTTCCAGCTGCCGTCTGCCGACGAAACGAGCAGGCGCCTCAACAACGCGCACCCCAAGGCCCTCGAAACGTTCGACGCTGTCATGCGGCGCAATGGCCGCGATGACCTCCTGTACATGGCGGCGGAGCGCGGCCGCATCTACCCCCGGCGTCTGCGGCGCAATGCCGAAGCGGCCCGCATGGCGGAAGACCGCTGCGGCATGGGCGGCAGCGATAGTGGCCTTGGAGGGCACACAGCCATAATTCAGGCAGTCGCCGCCCATGTGACCCTTCTCGAACAGCAGCACCGAGGCACCCATCTGCGCCGCACCCGCCGCCACGGAGAGCCCACCGGAGCCACCGCCGACCACTGCGATATCGACCTTCACCGTTTCCGTCATAGGCTTGTCTTTCCGCCTCCCGATCTGCCAGGTCGTTTCATACTTGTCTTCCCTGTTCCCGGCTCGGATACTCCATTCTGGCATGTTAAGCTTGTTCTTCGCCTTGGAGCTATGCTGGAGGGCGTCCGATGAGCTTCTTGTCCCTTGATGAAACGGCCCGGCGCGCTGCGGAATTGCTTGCCGCCGGCGACCATGAGTCTGCAGCGGCGCTTTATGAGAGCATGCTGGAGGCTGAGGACGGCCGCGCGGATGGCCACCTGGGGTTGGCCCGGCTGTGCTACGAACAGGGGCGGCTTGGCGACGCCGCCCGGCATTTGCGCGCAGCAGCAGACCTGCGGGCGGGCGATGCCAGAGTCCAAGGAGAACTCGCGCTGGTACTGCGCCGAATCGGCCTTGCTAGCGAGGCCGCCGGCGCTGCCGCCCGCGCCGCCCAACTCGCGCCAGAGGACATCAACCTCCAGTGGCTGAACGGCTCCCTGCTGCTGATGAACGGGCGCTACGCGGAAGGCTGGGCCGCCTGGGGGCGGGCACGGGCGCTGGAGGATGCCGCTGCCGATATCGCGCGCTATCGGCCGCCGCGCTGGGATGGGCAGCGACTCGAAGGCGAAACCCTGCTGCTGGATGCGACCGGCAACGATATTGATGCCGTGCAATTTTCCCGCTACCTGCCGGTCGTGCGTGCGCGCGGCGCGGTGCCGGCCATTGCCTGCAGCGAGACTGCCGCCGGCCTGCTTTCCAGGCTGGCGGGCCTGATCTGGCTTGCTGCGCCGGGCGAAAGTCGCCCTCCCTATGACCTTATGGCCAGCTTTGACGATCTGCCGCGCCTGTTCGAGACGACCCCGGCGACCGTGCCGCCGCCGACCGGCCTTGAAGTAGATCCGAGACAGCGGCGCCACTGGCAAGAGGTACTGGCCGGGACACCCTCGCCGCGCATCGCGGTCGCCTGGACCGGCGCAGAGCCCTGGCCGGAAGGGCTGCTCAGGATTACCGGGGCCCATTTCTACACATTCCTCGAGCCGGTCTCTGGCATGACGCCGCTGGCCGGAGTGCCCTTCGCGCTCGACGCCGCAGCCGCGATGCTGGAGGAGTTCGAGATGGTGGTGAGCGACGACAACCCGCTCGGCCATCTCGCAGGCGTCCTCGGCCGGCCCTGCTGGATGATGCTTTCCATCGCCCCCGACTGGCGCTGGTTCCAAGCCCGGCGCGACACACCCTGGTATCCCTCCATGCGGCTTGTGCGCCAGGAGCGGGCAGGCGACTGGAGCGCACCGCTGGCCATCGCGCGGCGCGAGATCGAGCGCGGCCTTGCCAAAAATGCGGACCGGATCGCGGCGGCCGAGGCGGCGCTGACGGACGGCCAAGTGCGCCGCGCAGCCTCGCTACTCGCCGCCGATGGATTGTCCCGGCAGGGGGATGCGCGTACGCATCGCCTGCTGGGAGGCCTCGCCCTCGCCGAGGGCCGCTTGGATGAGGCCGCCCGCGCGCTCCACCGCGCCGTGGCCGCGGCACCGGACGACGCCGCGGTCCACAGTGCTTTCGCCGACGTGCTTGCGCAGCTCGGTGCCCATAGGGACCGCGAGCGCATCGCGGCCCGTGCCGTGGCGCTCGATCCTGCATCGCCGGAACCGCGCGTGCGCCACGCCGACGCGCTGGAGGCGCTCGGCCGGACCGACGAGGCGCTGACCGCCTATACTGACGCCCACGACCTTGCGCCAAACGACAGCGCCACCAAGGCTGCCCTGGCCTCCGCGTTGCTGCGGCGGGGTCATTTCGACACTGGCTTGCCGCTGCTACCGGCAGGACCGCTGCCACCGGCCGGGCTCCAGGCCGTCAAGGGCGCGGATGTCATCATCGACGCCACGAACGACGACATCGAGGCGGTCTGGCTGCTGCGCTACGCAGGCCTGCTGAAATCCGCGGGGCGCGTGCTGGCGGCGGTGCGGCCAGGCCTCCAGCGCCTGATCGCCGGCCAACCTAATCTGGACGGCGTGCTCATTCCGGGTCAGGCTCGGCCGCAAGGCGCGCTCATCTTGCCGGCTGCCGTCCTGCCGCGGCTGTTCGGCACGACCCTCGATACAATCCCCGCCACCATACCATATCTCCGAGCCAATAACATGCTGGCGCAGCACTGGCGCTCCCGCTTCGCACGGCCGGCCCGACTGCGGGTGGGCGTCGCCTGGGGCACAAGGTCGCTGTTGGAGGCGATGGCCCCACTATTCGAAGTCGAGGACGCGGCGTTTTTCAGCCTCGAGACAGAGTCCGGGTCGCGGACCCTAGCGGCGCTCCGCAGCCGAGCCGACATCACCGACATCTCGACCCGGATCACCGATGCGGCCGAGCTGGCCGCCGCGATTTCGGTGCTCGACATGGTCATCGGGCCGGATGGCCCAGCCGTGCATATCGCTGGCGCGCTCGGCGTGCCCGCCGCCGTGCTGCTCACCCGCCCCGCACATTGGCGCTGGCTCTCGGACCGTGAGGACAGTCCGTGGTACCCCTCTTCACGCCTCTTCCGCCAGCAGCGCCTGGACGACTGGACCGCCCCTGTGGCGGCGCTCGACCCCGTGCTCAGGCAGGCGGTTTCCGATGCCGACTGACACGCGCCCTCTTGATTGCAGCTGCCCGCTTGGGCCATATCGGGGTGGGCCCGTAGTTCAGCGGTCAGAACCCGCCGCTCATAACGGCGTTGTCGCAGGTTCGAATCCTGCCGGGCCCACCAGCAGCTTCTCCGGCGATCCGGCGCGGTGAGCGTCGTACGGCTCTACCGGGCGCGTGCCGAAGCGCGCACGCTGGCCTGGACTGTGGATGCCTGGCACTCGCTTGGCCTCGGCCCTGGATCGGCGCTCTTCTCGACCGCGGAGGGCCTCGTGATCGCCCAGTTCGACGCCGGACCGCCACTGGTTGAGATCGCCTTCGACGTACGCATCATGTCTGAACAGACGGAATTGCGCTGGCTCGCTGCTGGGCGCCGGGAGGGCCTGCGGGTTGGCACCGCCGTGCTCGTCACCGAGGTCGACATGCCCCTCGTCGAGGGGTTTGTGCGCCTCGAGCCGCATGACGCCCATCCGCGCGAGGTCGGCTACGCGGTCCCGGCGGCGCTTCACGGCGCGGGTCATGCAGGCGGTCCAGGCCCTACCGTCTCCGTAGCGCTGCGCCTTGTCGAATATGTCGATGACGCCGACCCCAACCATCCCGGCCGCGTAGACGAGCGTCTCGCCTCCACCGTCATCTTGCCGGTTTTCTGAGGCGTTCTGGCGGCAAATAGCGGCGCATTGCAAGTGTTGAACCGGCTCTCAAACCGGATGCCGAGCTGCGCCCCGTCATGCTGGGACAACCGCGTGCCGGGACGCGATCCCGCAGGCCGCCGATTGATGACCTTGAGCGACTACCGACCACCGTGGCCATCACGGGTCGACGGAGCGGATATGGACAAGGAGTGTCGGCCGAACCTCTTGCAAAACCGTCCGAACAGACGTGATTTCCGCTGAAATGAGCTGATTTTGGGGTAGAGGCGGGTTTCGGGGTCGCCCTGTGTTATCTTGAGTTTGAGCCCACAAGCGACCAAGGAGACAACCCCGATGACCCTGAAGCTATCCGATTTCTGGCACAGGTTTCAAGGGGAGCTGTTCCCGGCGCTGGCGGAAGAGGTGGGTCCCCTGCTCGGGACGCATCGCCGATTTGTAGCAGCGCTTGATCTCGGCGGCGTCGAAGGCTTTTTAGGGGCGCCAGGAAGCAGGTCGTCCTCCGGAAGATCGCCTTGGCGCGAGCCTTTCTGGCAGTGTGGGATCTTCCGACGACGCGGCACCTGATCGACAGGCTCGGGGGGGGACCCGTCGCGGCTGTGCGGTTGGTCCCGCCTCGGGTCTATTCCGAGCGAGGCGACGTTTTCG
>JAPORR010000215.1 GCA_026710105.1 Alphaproteobacteria bacterium | reverse complement strand
CTCATGCTCGACCTTCCGGCTGGCGCTTTACGTTGGGGATCCCTCCGCTTGGAAGATCAACACACGCCTGCCTCGTCGTTGACGATGGCCAGGCTTATCCGATGAAATCAGCCGGCCGGCAGACTGTCCGCGAGGGCGTCGGCGAGGAGGCGTGCGAAGGCGGCGGGGTCGTCCGGCGCCTCGCCCTCGGCAATGCGTGCCTGGTCCAGCAGCAGGGGAGCAAGAGCTGCGGCCCGGTCCTCGCCAGCGGCGATGGAGCGCGCGAGGCCCTGCACCAGCCGGTGGCGCGGATTGAGCTCCAACACCCGCCGTGACGCCGCGCCGTCGATCTGGCCATGGCGGCGCAACATCCGTTCCAGATGTAGGTCCATATCGCCCTCATCTGCCACAAGACGCACGGCGCTTTCCGTCAGCGCTTCCGAACCGCGCACATCCTTAACCGCCTCGCCAAGCGTTACCTTGAATAGCGCGACCAGCGCCGCGATGTCTGCCTCCTGTCCGGCTTCGTCCACTGGTGTCTCATCCACCGGCGCAATCGCGCCGAGATCGATGCCGCCGCGAGAGACGGAGACGAAGCGCTTGCCATCATAGTCACCGACGGCAGACACCCAGAAATCGTCCACTGGATCCTGCAACAGCAGTACCTCGAGCTTGCGCGCGCGGAATCCCTCCAGATGGGGGCTGCCGGCCAGTGCTGCGCCTTCCTCGCCAGCGATGTAATAGATCGCCTCCTGGCCGTCCCGCATACGCTCGACATAGCCGGCAAGCGTCGTCCACCCGTCCGATGCGGTGGAGCGGAAACGCGCCAGCTCCAGAAGCGCCTCGCGCTGGCCGGACTCCTCGTAGAGTCCTTCTTTCAGCACCGGCCCAAAGGCGTCCCAGAAGGTTTCGTAACCCTCCTTGTCCTCCTCGGCCTTCGTCTTGAGCTCGCCCAGCACCCGGCGCACCAACCCGTCGCGGATGCGCCGGAGGACCGGATTGCGTTGCAGCATCTCACGCGAGAGGTTGAGCGGCAGGTCCTCGCTGTCCACGACACCGCGCAGGAAACGCAGCCAGGCGGGGACCAGCTCCGGTGCCTCGTCAGTGATGAAGACACGCTTCACATAGAGCTTGAGCGCCGCCTTGCGGTCCGGGTGGAACAGGTCGAACGGGCGCGAGGTCGGCACGAACAGCAGGCCCGTATATTCAATCACGCCCTCGGCGCGGAAATGCAGCGTGAGCCAGGGCTCGTCGAAGGTGTGACCGACATGGCGGTAGAACTCGGTGTATTGCTCCGGCTCGATGTCGCTCCGCGGCCGTGTCCAGAGCGCGGAGGCTTCGTTGACCGTCTCGCCGGCCATCTCGACCGGAATGGCGATGTGATCGGAATAGGTCTTGACCACCGCGCGCAGCCGGGCGGGCTCCAGGAACTCGTCCTCGCCCTCCCTCAGATACAGCCGGACCTCTGTGCCGCGCGCCTCCCGCTCCGCCTCCGAGACCGTGAATTCGCCGCGCCCGTCGGATTCCCAGACGAATGCGACTTCCGCCCCAGCGGCGCGGGAAACGACTCGCACGCGCTCCGCCACCATGAAGGCCGAGTAGAAACCGACACCGAATTGTCCGATCAGCGCGACATCGCGCTTCGCATCGCCGGTCAAGCTGTCGGCGAAGGCCGCGGTTCCGGAGCGCGCGATGGTGCCGAGATTCCCGACCAGCTCCTCCCGTCCCATGCCTTCGCCATTGTCTATGATGGCGATGGTGCGTGCGGCCTTGTCTACCTCGATGCGAATGCCGAACACGCCCTCTCCGCCGAGCAATTCCGGCTCGGCAAGGGCGCGATAGCGCAGCCGGTCGCAGGCGTCCGCCGCATTCGAGATCAGCTCGCGCAGAAAGATTTCCTTGTCCGAATAGACCGAATGCACCATGAGGTCGAGAATACGTCCGACCTCCGCCTGAAACGCTTGGCGTTCTTCGCTCATGGCGCACCTCCTTCCGCCTGTTCCGTCACCGCCCGGCATATGAGACGCTTTGCGCCGCGGTTCAAGATGGCAGGAAGGCGCTAGGGCGCTTCCGGCCGCCCCGCCGAGACACACCGAACAACATGGTGGCCCTACTCGCCGAAGACCTGGAGCGCCAGCCCGGCGCCGCGCGGGTCCGCATGGGCCCGGCACAGCTGTCCGGCATCGTTCGAGCCCGTGTCCTGGCAGCGGATCGCCGCGACGAGGCCGGCCCGTTCGACCTCTGCAAGAGTCAGGCCGCTCTGCCGCCATCCAGCACGCGCAGTCTCCGGCACGGCCGCTTCGACCGCTATCTGCCCGCCGGCGCCGCGCACCGCGCGCGGCCGGGTGATGGCGGCTTCCAGCGTGTCGGCATCAAGCAGCGTCCGCAGCGCGACGACCGGGCCGATGCGTGCGGCACCCGGGCCGTAGGCGGCAGCGGCGAAGCGGGTTTCGTCACCGGACCCGAGAGTCACGAGGAATGGCGAAAGCGCAGGATCGGGCGCTCCCGCGGGCCTCGGCGCGGCGACCGCGATCCCCGCGCCTGTCACCGCATGGCCCGTTCCGAACGGCGCATTCATGGTGAGGCCGCAGGCGACTGCCAGTCCTTCAGCATCCACGACGGCAAATCCCGTTCCACCGCCAGATTCCGGCGCCTCCACCGCTTCGTTGTCGGGCACAAGCGGAAGCACTGGTGGGTCGCTGTCATCGACCCGGTCGTCCTCAGCCAGCTGGCGCCAGAATGCAGCCTGACTTGACCCGGCGCTGGCCTCATCGGCAGCGAACCAGGCTCGCCACGCGTAACCTGCCTCCGAAAGCGGCGCCTGCACGGAAGGATGTCCGCGTTCCAGCGCCGTCTCGTCAAGACGGTATCCCGCAGCGGCAGCACCCCGAATCAGTGCTATCGCCACCGCGCCGGAATAGAGCGCGTCCAAACCGTCAAGGCGAATCTGCTGCAGCATCCGGCCGAGTTCCGGCTGGACCAGAAAGTCACCTTCCATCGCAGGCCGACCCGCCAATGCTCGCGCCAACACTGTGGCTGCCTTGTCCGGGGCCGCCTTGATATCCCGTGCGAAAGCCCGCGATACACGGTGGCCGAGCAACGCCAACCGCTCCGCCGCCGCCGGCACCGTGCTCCAGCGCAGGCGTCCATGCGCCGCATGCAAGAGCACCACCCCCTTCAGCAGCATGGGCGGCGGCGCTTCGCCTTCCCGGCCAGCGGGGTGGATGAAGGAATAGGACCACTGCTCCCCCTTCTTCGTGTCGTTCACGACACAAACACCTCCGGCCCAGAGGCCGGCGCGGGACGGCAGGGTCACGGTGAGCGTCATGGCCAGAGCAGCCGCAGCGTCGGCGGCTGAGCCGCCGGCTTTCAGCATGTCGCGGGCCGCCAATGCAGCATTGGGCTCTCCCGCAACGACGCTGCCGAGATAGGTCTGACGCGGCGGTGGCGAATCGATGCCGGGCACGGCCCCGCACGCTCCGAGCAGGAGCGGCAACAGAAAGACCGGCGCCGATTGACGGCCAGGAAGCCGGAGCCTAGCTTGCCTAGAACGCCCTATGAGGTCGCCATCCATGAGGCCCATGCGATCCCTTGTCTGCGGCCTCTTCGCCGCGTTGTTCGCATTTTCAGCCGGTCTTCCTTCGGAAGCCCGGTCGATGAAGCTCGTTCGCGATGCGGAAATCGAAGAAACGCTTCGTCTCTTTGCAGATCCCGTTTTCCGGGCGGCGCGGCTTGCACCGGAAAGCATACGCCTGCATCTCGTGAATAGCGACCAGGTGAACGCCTTCGTATCCGGCGGGATGCGGATTTTCCTCTATACCGGCCTGCTCCGGATCAGTGAGAGCCCCGGGCAGGTGATCGGGGTCCTCGCGCATGAAACGGGGCATATCTCCGGCGGACATCTGGCCCGCCTCAAGGACGAGGTCGAGAGCCGGACGACCCAGGCGATTCTCTCGACGGCGCTCGGCGCCGCCGCAGGCATTGCGTTAGGCGACCCGCGTGTCGCGCAGGCGGTGATCTCGGGTGGTGCTACCCTAGCCGAGCGGGGTCTGCTGCGTCATTCCCGTACCGAGGAGTCGGCGGCCGACCAGGCGGCGCTGCAATATCTTGACCGTTCGCAAATCTCGTCCCGGGGCCTCGCCGAATTCCTGGGAATCCTCAAGGCCAGGGAGAGCATCGCGGGTAGCGTTCAGGATATCTACAGGCGCACCCATCCGCTGACCGAAGACCGTATCCGGACCGTGCGCGACCATGCCGGGCGGTCACCCTGGACCGACAAGGCACTGCCGGAGGATTTTTACCGCCGCCATGCCCGCATGGTCGCCAAGCTCGACGGATTTCTCGCTCCTCCCGAGGAGACACTTGCCCGTTACGATGCCTCCGACAAAGGCGTCGCGGCGCGTTATGCGCGCGCCATCGCCTATTACCGCATTCCGGAACTCGACAACGCGCTCGCCCTGATCGACGGGCTGATCGCAGAGGCGCCGCAGGACCCCTATTTCCACGAACTCCGGGGCCAGATGCTGTTCGAGAACGGCTGGGCTGTAGAGGCGTTGGCCGCCTACCGTGAGGCAGTCCGCCTCGCGCCGCATGCAGGCCTGATCCGCATTGAACTCGGCCGCGCCGCCATCGACGCCGGTGCGCGGGACACGCTCACGGAAGCCGTCCGCAATCTGCGCGAGGTCGTCCGTCGCAGTCCGCGAAGCGCCCGTGCCTGGTACTGGCTCGGCATCGCCGAAGGCCGTTCAGGCCGGCCGGAATTCGCCGATCTGGCACTGGCCGAGCACGCCCTGCTCATAGGCGATGTCAGCCGCGCCACCTCGCTTGCCGGCCGCGCGGTTCGCAGGCTTCCCGAAAATTCTGCCGACTGGCACCGTGCCCAAGACATCCTCAACCGGATCAATCCGAAGAAGGCAGGGTAGGCAGAGCCCCCTTATCACCCTCGCGGTGCGCTGCCGAGTTGGCGTCCACCGACTATGTGCATATGCAGATGCGGGACTTCCTGGTTGCCGTGGCGGCCGTTATTACAGGTTGTGCGGTAGCCGTCCTCGACAACGCCTTCGGCCTGCGCCACGGCCGCCATGGCGCGCACCCAGGCGGCAAGCTCGGTGTCACTACCCTTCTCAGCGAATTCATGCAGCGTCCCGTAGCGACCCTTGGGGATCACTAGCACATGGGTCGGGGCCTTCGGTGCGATATCACGGAAGGCAAGCGCATGATCATTCTCATGCACCTTGTCACAAGGAATTTCACCCCGCAGGATGCGTGCAAAGATATTGTTTTCGTCATAACTCATCGGGTTCGCTCGCTTGTATCGGGTTTGCCTTCACGTCGGGCCAGCGCCGCCCGCACATCGTCCGGCGTCACGCCCGCATCGGCCCAGAGCACCAACAGGTGGTAGAGCAGGTCGGCGCTTTCCTCGACCAGCCGGTCACGGTCACCGCGCACGGCCTCGATGACCGCTTCTACGGCCTCCTCGCCCACTTTCTGCGCGATCTTCTCCCGCCCGAGCAGGAAATAGCGCGCCGTGCGGGAGGTTTTCGGCTCGGCGCCGCGGCGGCTTTCGATGACCGCATAGAGCCGGTCGAGAATGTCAGTCCCACTCATGCGCCAGGCTCCGGACGCACCGGAATGCCGGCCGCCGCCATGGCGCGCTTGGCGTCCGCGATGCTGTAAATGCGGTCATGAAAGATCGAGGCGGCGAGCACCGCCGACGCATGGCCTTCCGCCACACCTTCCGCCAGATGGTCGAGCGAACCAACGCCTCCGGACGCGATCACCGGCACTGACACGGCGTCGGCGACCGCGCGCGTCAACGCTAGATCGTAGCCGTCCTTCGTGCCGTCGCGGTCCATGGAGGTGAGCAGGATTTCCCCGGCCCCAAGCCCCGCCATGCGCCGTGCCCAGCCGACGGCCTCGATGCCGGTCGGGCGGCGCCCGCCATGAGTGAAGACCTCCCACCCGTCGGATCCAGCGCGCTTCGCATCGACGGCGACTGTGATGCACTGTGTCCCGAATTTGCGCGCGGCCTCTTGCACGAATTCCGGGCGGGCGACCGCGGCCGTATTGATCGAAACCTTGTCGGCACCCGCCAGCAGCAGGCTGCGGATGTTCTCGACTGTGCGGATGCCGCCGCCCACCGTCACCGGCATGAAGCAGCAATCAGCGGTGCGGCGCACGACATCAAGGATCGTGTCCCGTTGCTCGTGGCTTGCCGTGATATCGAGGAAGCAGAGCTCATCAGCGCCCGAGGCATCGTAGAAGCGGGCCTGCTCGACGGGATCGCCCATATCGCGCAGGTCCACGAAATTGACGCCCTTGACGACCCTGCCGGCATCAACATCCAGGCAGGGGATAACGCGCACGGTCAGCATTCACGGCCCGCCGCAATGGATAGCGCTGTCGCCGGGTCGATCCGCCCGTCATAGAGTGCGCGCCCGCAAATCACCCCGTCTATGCCCGAGGCGCGTTCGGCATAGATCGCGCGGAGGTCGTCATGGTCTGCTACGCCGCCCGATGCAATGACCGGCGTGGTCAACGCCCAGGCGAGGTCCACCGTCGCATCTATATTGACGCCGCCAAGCGCCCCATCGCGGGCAATGTCAGTGAACACGATGGCCGCGACACCGGCATCCTCGAAGCGCAGGGCGAGGTCGAGTGCCGACGTCTCCGAGGTTTCAGTCCAGCCTCTGGTGGCGACCATGCCATGGCGCGCATCAATGCCGACCACGATTCGTCCAGGGAACCGGCGGCAGGCGGAGCGGACGAGTTCGGGGTTGGCAAGTGCCACCGTGCCAAGCACGACCCGGCGCACACCCTTGCTGAGCCACATCTCAATGGTCGCCATGTCACGGATGCCGCCGCCGAGCTGGACCGGCAGATTGACTGCCGCCAGCACCGCCTCGACCGCCGCGGCGTTGATCGGAGTGCCTTCCAAAGCGCCGTTAAGGTCCACCAGATGCAGCCAGGCAAACCCCGCCGCCGCGAAACGCCCGGCCTGGTCGGTAGGGTCGTCATTGAACACCGTCACCCGGCCCATATCGCCCTGGACCAAGCGCACGCAGGAGCCGTCCTTGAGGTCTATGGCGGGATAAACGATCATCCGCTTCGCCGCTTTCCGGGCGGCGGCATGTCTTTATAGAAATAGATGCCCGGCACCCATTCGCCGCGAACATGGGCGTATTTCGGATGCACCCCCCAGCGCTGGTAGCCGAGCGCTTCGTACATGGCGATCGCCTTGGTCTGGGTTTCCCGGACATCAAGATTGACGACTCTGAAGCGTTCCCTTTGCGCTTCGGTCTCCACGGCCTCCATCAGGAGGCGGCCAACACCAAGGCCGCGCGCCCAGGGGGCGACGAAAAGATGCTGCACGGCAACAATGGATTTTTGCGCCTCATTGTTGCGCGGCGGCGCCACCATCTGCACGGAGCCGCAGATCGTGGCTGCGCGCCGGGCGACGAACAGGCGGCGCTCCGGGACCAGAAGCACGCCCCGCCAATAGCGCTCGAGCCAGTTGCGTTCTGGCGGTGACACGAAGCCGAATCCGCCACCATCCAGTATCGCCGCGTCCGTCGCTTCGCAGAGATCGAGCAGATCGGTCTCGCCGAACGATTCGAGACGCTCCACTTGAATTTCGTTCATCTCAGGGCCGCCAGTCCAGGAAATTCGCGATGAGACGCAATCCATATAGCTGGCTTTTCTCGGGATGGAATTGCGTGCCGATCATGTTGCCGCGACCGATCACGGCGGCGAAGCGGCCGCCGTGATCGCTTTCGGCCAGTATGTATTCCTTGCGTGCTGCCCGGAACCGGTAGGAATGCACGAAATAGACATGGCCACCGGCCTTCAGGCCGGCCAGCACAGGATGGGCAACGACAGCAAATAGGCCGTTCCAGCCCATATGCGGCACCTTGAAGCCCGGGTGTCCGGGTTCCAGCGCCTCGACGCGGCCCGGCACCCAACCGAGCCCTTTATGCACGCCGTGCTCTAGGCCGCGCTCCGCCATCAACTGCATTCCCACACAGATGCCGAGAAACGGCCGCCCCTTTACAGCGACGGCTTCCTCCAGCGCCTCGACCATGCCGTCAAGCCCGAACAGCCCGGTGCGGCAATCCCCAAAGGCGCCAACGCCAGGCAGAACGATGCGGTCGGCGGCAGCGACCTCATCAGGATCGGAGGTCACCGTGACGCGCCCGCCGCTGCCCTTTTCGGCAAGCGCACGCGCAAAGGCCTTTTCCGCCGAACGAAGATTGCCGGACCCGTAATCGACGATGGCGGTGGTCACGGCACAGCCCGGGCGAGAAACCGGGCCTCAGCTTCGACAGCACTTCTCCCGGCCGTCAACGCCGTCTCGGCAAAGCCACGCCGGCGAAGATGCCGACGCGCCAGGTCGGCACCCTCGAAGCCCGCTACCAGCGCCACCAGAAGCAGCAGCGGCAATGACAGCCAGAGCGCACCAGGCAGGATAGCGGCGGCGGCAAGGGCCGCTAGCAGCATCGCCGCAATGCTCCAGTCACCGCGCCATGCCGCCCAGAGCGGTCCGAAGAATAGCGCCGGCCAGCAGAAGCCATCCTTGACAGCACGAATGTCAGGCTCTTCCAGAAGGCCGCGGCCGCGGCAGTGGATCGTATAGATGCGCATCGCCGCGTCAGAGGCTGCCCTTGGTGGACGGCACGGCGCTGCCTCGACGTGGATCGATTTCCATCGCTGCACTCAGCGCACGCGCCAGCGCCTTGAAGCAGGCCTCAACGATATGGTGTGTATTGGCGCCGTAGAGGCACTCGACATGCAGCGTGGCGCCGGCATGCTGGGCAAAGGCCTGGAACCACTCCCGGAACAGTTCCGTGTCCATCGTGCCGAGCTTCTGCGCTGGCAGCGACACGCGCCAGATGAGGTACGGCCGGTTGGACAGGTCCAGCGCCACGCGCACCAGAGCCTCGTCCATGGGCACATAGGCGTGGCCGTAGCGCCGGATGCCCTTGCGGTCGCCGAGCGCGGCGGATACGGCCTGCCCCACGGCGATGCCGGTATCCTCCGTGGTGTGGTGTGCATCGATATGCAGGTCGCCCTTCGCGGCGACGTCGAGATCCACGAGGCCGTGGCGGGCCAGTTGTTCGAGCATGTGGTCGAGGAAGCCGATGCCGGTCGAGACATTACAGCGGCCTTCGCCGTCAAGACGAATCCTCACATCGATCTCAGTTTCGGTCGTCTTCCGCGCTATCGACGCTTCGCGCATGAGAGCCGGCCCTCGGGGAAATGCGTTGTCGCGCCCTTTTAGAGCATCACCCCCCCGTTTTGAACCAGAGCTTCAGGCCATGCCGACGGGCTCGTCGAACCTGTCCAGGATCTCGCCTGGCCGCGCATGCAGCATCTCCTCCAGTTCGCTGCGGAGCGCCGCCACGCCCGGATCATCGAAGCGGTTGTCCATTTCATGCGGATCGCTGGCAAGGTCGTAGAGTTCACCCGCGCCCGAACCCAGCTCCAAAGTCAGCTTCGCCGTCTTCGTGCGCACCGTGCGCAGGGCTAGCGGCACGCCGCAGCGGCTCGCATTCACATTCCACTCGCTATAGGCCACCTCGCGCCCAGCGCCCGGCGCGTTCTCCAACAGGCCGCGCAGGCTTTCGGACTGAGCGCGCTCGTCGAGCGCCGCGCCAGCGTAATCGCAGAAAGTAGCAGCGAGGTCGAGCGTGGAAACCGGATTCCCGGCCTTGCGACCCGCGGGTATGCCGGGCCCCCGGGCGATGAGGCCGACGCGCAGCAACGCTTCATAGGGCGTCGGGCCCTTGAGGTAGAGGCCGTGGTCGCCCAGCAGGTCGCCATGATCTGTGGAATAGACGACAATGGTGTTGCCACGCATACCGAGTCGGTCGAGCTCGATCAGGATGCGCCCAACAGAATGGTCGATCAGGGAGATCATACCGTAATAGTTCGCCGTCATCTCGCGAAGCTGTGATTCGGTCTGGTCCGGCATGCGCGAGAGCTTAGCGCGGAAGTCCCGCAGGCTAGGGTCTGCCAGCACGGGCTCGCTTTCCAGTGAAGCGCGGTGCCACCAGGGGCGGCGGTCAAGGTCTTTCTTGCCTTCCAGCGGCAATTCCACCTCGTCCGGATGGTGCAGAAGGCTCCAAGGCTCCGGGCAATCGAAGGGGTGATGCGGATCCGGGAAGGATACCCAGGCGCAGAAAGGCGTCTCCGGCTTACGATTCTGCAGCCAGTCGATCGCGCGGTCCGCGCACCAGGCACTGCTGTGGACCGCGGCCGGCATGCCGGAACTCCAGGTCTGTGCCGCGCCCGTGCCCGGGCGAGTCTCGGCCGCCCAGAGGTCGAATATGTCGGGATAGCCCGCTTCCTCGAATGCCCAGCGCTCGAAATGCTGCCCGCTCGGCGGCGTGAAGGCATTCCTGCGGTGGTGGAACCAGTGCCCCAGCACCATCAGTTCGACATGGCTGAAGCCCATATAGGGCCCGAACCAGGAGGGGGGGAAGCCGGCCGTGCTGTGCGCGCATTCCGGCGTGCCGGTCGGTGCGAAGGTGCTGCTGGTCGCGAAATGCGCCTTACCGATAAAAGCTGTGTCGTAACCCCGGGCGTTGAGTGCCGTGGCGAAGCCACGCTCGCCCACCTCCGGGCGCAGGTCAATACCGTTGTCGGCGACACCATGGGTCAGCGGCAACAGCCCAGTCAGCATGGAGGCGCGGGAAGGCTGGCACACTAGGTTCGGCGTGATGCAGGCGTCGAAATGCGTACCTTCCGCCGCCAGCCGGTCCAGATGCGGCGTCTTCACGCCCCGGCCGGCGAAGCCGTAGCAGTCGGCGCGCTGCTGGTCGGAGGTGATGAAAAGAATGTTCGGCCGGTCGGACATGGAGGCTCGCCCCTGGAGAAACAGTACGGGGCCTTTACAAGGCGCACGCCAGCGCCGTCAACCTCGCCTGTTCCCTATGATTCTCATGCGGCGCGCACGGACAGGCCCCCGGCGCATCCCTGTTCACCCGCTTCTCGAGAAGCGCTACGTAGCTGACCATGGAAGCGCGCGGCCGCCCGGCGGACGCGCTCGTGATCGAATGGCTGGAAAGTGATGATTTAGAGATAGTGCTAGATGCTTTGGGAGCTTAGCCCGGGTGACTCAAGAACAACTAAATTTCCTAAATAAAATGCGAAAATACCTTGAGGGAAACGGCGAATGTTTGTTTTTTACGAAAGGCGAGCTAGCCTATAGGTTGCAAGGCACTGAACACGAAGCTGCTGCAAAGGGTTTGCCGGACTACAGAGTTAAAGGCGAAGCTGACGAGCAAGGCTTGACGTATACGATTCACGGGGTCGGCGGGAACAGCGGAAAGCTCGGTTGGCTTCTGTCTGACGGCAGTTGCCGCTTAGCGGCGAGGCTTGGCTATGTTTGATCAGGCAGCTTGACCAACGACACCTGGTCCCTCCTGCTCGGTCTACTTGCAGTAGCAGCCGTAGTCGCTTGGCCGATCTGGGGAGCCGTCGCGCTGGTGCGATTTATCCGACGGCGCTCGGCCCGTAAATTGGGGCAGTTGCCCCCTACCGACCGCCAGAGGGCCTATATCGAGCTTCTGAAGGCCGAGCGGGACGCGCCGCAAGAGCTACTGGAGCGTGAGCCGCAGACCGTCTTCGAGGCGAGCGTGCTGATTGATGATCTAAAGGAATGTCGGCGACTCTAGGGCGATTGGGGATTTCTACGCGGGTAGACGGTTTTGGCGGAGTTGACAACCCGTTTAGGAGTAGTAGAATAGGATAAATTGCGCTATAGTGCCTCTCTCGAAGAAAGGGTACGGCGAAACGTCGCGTTCGCCGCCGAGATCACGGCATGGGCTATTCAGCGAAGGAAATTGCCAATTTCTTTCTTGAACGCTACAGTAAATACGGGATTACTCCGCTTAAACTACAAAAATTAATTTATATCGCTCATGGTTGGTGTTTGGGTTTGTATGACATTGCTTTGGTGTGGGATGAATATGCCGAAGCTTGGGAATACGGACCTGTTTTCCCGTCTATATATCATGAATTTAAGGAATTTGGTCGAGGCCCTATTTCTCGCATGGCCACAGAAATAAAGATGAATGAAAATTATGAGCTCGTAGAAAAAACCCCTAAGATAAAAAAACAAGATAAAGAAACTCGTCGGCTGTTAGAAAGAATTTGGGAAATACATGGAGATCATTCTGGACTATTTTTATCTTCGTTGACTCATGAAAAAAATTCCCCTTGGTATGAAACTGTAAAAAGCAAGAATGGAACCCTAAAGAAAAATGAGCATATACCTAATGAAGTAATTCTAAAGTACTACAAGGAAAAACTAAATGACAAAAGCAGATAATATACCCGACCACAAAGATATTTGGACAGAAAATACTAGAAGCGGACG
>JAPORR010000040.1 GCA_026710105.1 Alphaproteobacteria bacterium | reverse complement strand
GCCGGGGCCACTTCCCGGCGACCGCCGGCGCCATCACGGACGGACCCGTACTTCGGTATCCTGGCAGGCACCTCCCTGACGCTACCGGCGCCAGCCGACTGCACTCGCGACATCGTAGTGGCGACAAGAGCAGAGGTGGCTGCGGTACGGAACGCCTGCAAAGCCGATCCCAGCACGAATTGGGATAACGACCGCAATCAGTGCAGACCGGCCAGCAACTGACGGGTAACCGCCGGACACGCGGGGTGGTCTCCGGGCCGCCCCATTTTCGTATGGGAATCCTTGATTCCCTCATTCAAACAACCAAAAGCCCAAGGCTACTCATTCCGTTTCCGAATGTAGTGGGCCGCCATGAACGATTTGTGCACGCAGGAGTATCGGCACGGAAGGCACGCTCTTAACATTACTCCCAAAGTCTAGGGTGAATGGGAAGGCGGTACGGTGATCACCGTCCCGCTCGTCATCAGAACGATCAGGCCCCGTTCGGCGCCGGTCATGTCGAGATAGGCACGCACCTGAGCCCGATAGTGACCAAGTGTCTCCGGGGAGGGATTCACGTCGCTCTTCCAGTCGATCACGACAGCTGGCCGACCTTCAGGATCAATGGCAAGCGCGTCCGCGATACCGGCCATCGCAATCAGCCTGGCATCCTCTTGCTGGCGGCCATAGACCGGAAACTCCGCGAGCAATGAGGGACGCAGGGCCGCCACCTCCGACAGGGCCAGCGTCCGCTTCACGGAACCGGCCAGTTCTTCGGGAGAAAGGCCGTTCGCCGGATCGGAGGAGGGTTTCTCGCCGAGCGCATGGATGAGGTCAGCGGCGCGCGCCGTGAGCGCCTCGCTGGCCTCGTCGCATTCCCCTGTCAGGACTTCTTCCATGAGCTTGTGAAGGATCAGTCCACGCTCTCGGCCGCCCTGGATGGGGACGGGCGCTTCGGCGTCTGGCGCCGAAGCATCAGCCGACCCGGCCCGGATGTCCGGCTCTTCTTCCTGAAGCGCCGAACCTGTCGCCGTCTCGTCGCGGCTCGGCACAAGCCAGGTCAGGTGCATCTGCCTTTCGGCAATCGCACCAGCCCCAGTTGCGAAACTCTCCCGCGTCTGGTCGTTTGCGGCATCACCAGTCACCGCGATCGGGTCGAGCGACAGATGCGAAACGTCGAGGGGAAGGAGTTCTGTCAGGGACAGGTCCACCAGGCCGATCCAGGCCGACGTCGAAGGCGTTACGTCGAGCCGTGGCAAGACCAGGAGCTCCCGGGCCCGGGTGGCCGCGACATACCAGAGCCGGACCCGCTCGCGGTCCAGTTCATGCTTCTCGGCCTGACGTGCCGCATCGTAACCGGACGGAGGGACACCCAGAACAGGGCAGTAGAAGGTTTCAGTCTGGCGATCGATCACGGCGCTATCAGGCGCCATTACCCCTGTCATGGTGTTGATGGGGATGACGACCGGCCATTCAAGACCTTTTGCGGCATGCATGGTGTAGAGGGCGACGGCTTCTTCCTGCGCATCAGGCCGGCCTTCCACCGCACGGGCCTCATCGGTCCATGCCGCGGTCATTGCCTCGGAAAAGGCTCGCAGGCCCCGTACCGCATAGCCGGTGGCGCGGCTGAGGTAGAGATCGACATTGGCAAGCGCACGTTCTGCCTGACCGCGATGCCGTGCCAGAAGAACCGGGCGTAACCGAAGGGCATCGACGGCCTGCGAAACAAGGTCGTGCGGCGTCGTGCTGTTGGCGCGTTTCCGAAGCGCTTGCAGCCGCTCGATCACATCGCGCGCCAGCGGATGCACTATCGCCGCGGGGTCGACGCCGAGGTCGAGCCGTGGGATCCTCCCGGGTTCTTCTTCCGAACGTGGAAGCGCCCAGACAATGTCCAGGAGCTCCTCCTCGCTAAGTCCGACAAGCGGGCCACGCAGCAGTGCGCCAAGCGCAAGCGTATCACGACGGTCGGCGAGCGCCCGCGTGATTGCGATGAGGTCTTGCACTTCCTGCCGGCGGAACAGGCCTTTGCCGGCCTGGGTTGCGACCGGGATGCCACGACGCTCAAGAGCTTCTTCATAACGCCAGAGTTCCGCGCCGGTCGGGGCGAGCAAGGCGATGTCGCCCGGCTGGCAAGGGCGTTGCGCACCGCCTTCGCGATCCTGGACCGGATGGCTGCCGATCAACCGTGCGCAGAGTTCAGCCACCGCTTCGGCTTCGGCGTCGCGTCGCCGCTCGGCACTGGCCTTCCCGTTCTCGTCGGCGACCGCGACATCGATCGCCGCGACGCAGGCGCCGTTTTCCGGATCGTCGTGGAAAGGATCAAGCGCCGTGAAGCCGGGCTGGCCATCAGCCGACAGAATAGCCCCGAACCTTTCGTTGACGAAAGTGAGGATCGAGGCACAGGAACGGAAATTGGTCGAGATCGAAACGAGGCCGTCCGCGTCCCGCGTCGAGAAGGCGGTGCGGGCTTGCACATAAGCGCCGACATCCGCGCCGCGGAAGCGATAGATCGCCTGCTTGGGGTCACCAACCAAGAAGAGCGCGCCCGGACGAATCCGGAAGCTTGTCCAGTCCTTCGGGTCATCACCGGGATCACCGCATAGGCGCCAGAAGATTTCGGACTGGAGCGGGTCAGTGTCCTGAAACTCGTCGACCAAGACCTTTGAATACCGCTGGCCGAGCGCCTGTCGCACAGTTTCATGGTCACGCAACAGGTCCCGCGCGGCGTAAATGAGATCGTCGAAATCGAGCTGGGCGCTGGCGCGCTTGTGCTCGCGATAGCGTGCCGGGATAGTGCGTGCCTCATCTATCAATACCGAAAGGACCTGGCCGGAAACCGCCTGGAGCAGGGCGGTCCACGCGGCACAGCACGTCTCGTACAAATCGCTGGCCGCATCGTTCAGCCTTTCGCCATCTGCCTTGGAAAGCCCTGCCTGCCTGGCCGCCTCCGCCCATTTGCCCTTCTTGCGGTAGGCGTAAAAACTGCCCGCCCCAGTCGTGAGGTCGGGGTGCGGGCGCGTAACGAGCAGCCCGGCGAGCCCGGCGGGCGTGGAACCATCTGCAACGGATGGAAGGGCCGCCGCCAGTTCAGAAAGGCGCGCGGCGATAACCGCCGTTTCCGGCTCGTGGACGCCGGCGCTTTGCATAAAGGCCGAAAGTTCGTCGGCCGCCTGCCGGAAGGCTTGGAGGTGACCTGCGAACGGCTTCGCGTCCGGTGCGACCAGATTTCTGGACCGCCGGAGGGCCTCGGCGATCTTGTGCATCAGAGCGACGGTCTCTCCTGGGTCATGCAGCACCATCTCGGCCAGGATGCCGCCCTGATCGCCCGACAGGCGCCCGCGCAGCCAGCCATCGACGATTTCGAGGAAGTTGAGATCGGCCTGGTCGCGATCAATGACCTCGGCGCCCGGATCGATATCCGCTTCCGCCGGATAGGGCTTGATCAATCGCTGACAGAAGCCGTGGATGGTCGAGCAGGTGATCTCGTCGATCGCCGTGCCTGCCGAAATCAGATTGTCGCGCTGCGCAGCGGACAGACCCTCCGGCAGGCCGGCGCGGAGTTCCGGTGCGATACGGCCGGCGGCTAGATCTTCGACGAAATCCCGGACGCGCAAGAGGAGTTCGCTGGCCGCCAGTTCGGTAAACGTGACCGCCGCGATGGAACCTGGCGGGACACCCTGCGCCAGCATGACAGCGATCCTGCCGGCCATGACGGCGGTCTTGCCCGATCCCGCACCGGCTTCAACCAGGATGGACCGGTCGTGACGGCTGATTGCGTCATGCCGGGCGCCATCATCCTTGAGAGCTTTCACGCCGCCCATCATTCCGCATCCCAGACCGGCGCGAGATCATAGAGCCGCTCGGTCGCGGCGGCTTGCTTGCGTTTGGTGTAGGTGGCGCCTGCGTTTGCCGGCAGGGCAAAGGCGAGATCGTCGTAGTCGACCCCCGTGTCCGGCCCGGGCAATGCAGCGCCGCTGGCCAACGCGGTTCCCGCCGCCCGCAGATATATCTTGAGTTCCGCCAGAACGGTTTCCGGATCGTCAAGCTGGAGATCAAGCGGTTCACGCGGATAGAGCAGCGAGGCGCTGATCGCGATGTGGTCGCCCAGGAGCGCCTTGACGGCGAAAGCATAGAGGCAACGCTGAAGCTCTCTGCCCCCGTTCACGCGGATGTCGCCTTTGGGCGGCTTACCGGTCTTGTAGTCGCGTACGAGCGCCCGGCTGCCGTCATCGGCGATGTCGAGCCGGTCGATATAGCCGGCAATGTGAAATCCGGTGTCGGGGATGATCACCGGCACACTGGCGTCCCAGGGCAATGCCGCCTCCGACTTGGGCCCGGACCCGCCAAACGGGACTTCGCCGAAGGACCGGCTGCCCGGCAAATGATCATTGCCGTAGGAAAGCGCCTGTCCGGCAAGAGCGCGCGCGTCGCAGAGCGTACGGCCCCAGATAACGGCGGGAGGAACGGGT
This sequence comes from Alphaproteobacteria bacterium, assembly GCA_026710105.1. Lineage (GTDB taxonomy): Bacteria > Pseudomonadota > Alphaproteobacteria > Bin95 > Bin95 > Bin95. The sequence goes on along the minus strand of JAPORR010000040.1, from coordinate 8,122 downwards.
CGCTCGCTTTCCCATTCGGCAGCCACCGCATCAGCGGCTTCTTTCACCGCAGCCTGAATGGCAGCCTCGTCGGCCGACGCCAGACCGTCCGCCGCTTCGAGGTTTCGCAGGGCGCGGTCCAGCACCAGATGGATAAGGTCGCCGGTTTGCAGGGCGTCAAGCACGAGCGGCTCCGCACTGGCTTGCGGGGATTTCCAACCGAGCGCATGGCGCCAGAGGAAGTTGAGGGGGCTACGCAGCAGTGTTTTGAGCGAACTCGCCGACTGGGTCCGCGCGAGGATCGCGAGAACCAAAGGATGATCGGACCTTACCAGGCCGTCATGAGCCGTCACGTCGGCCATGCGCCAATCGCGCCAACAGGAACGCGCGCTCAATGCCTGGGGATCGGCGGCGAATTCCTGCGGCCGCGCCATTAGCCGATCGGTTTCGCTGAAGGCATGGGCGGGAACGGCGTTGCGCCGCAGATAGGCTTCCCCGTCATAGGTGGCGAGGAGGGGGCTGCGACCCAGCAGCCGGCCGTCGCTGTCGCGCCGGGCACGGGAGAGAGCGACGGCGCTGTCCGTCGTGGCGAGGATCGTGTCGAAATCCCGGCGATCCGCCAGATTGACGGGAAGCGGGTCGAGTTCGTACCTTGGAATGATGTGGTCCGGGATCAGTCGATCCTCGGCGGTCCCGCGCGGCCAGCGGGAGGAATTGAGACCGACCAGCCGAGCGAAGCGTCGCGGCGATGCAGCCAGGGTACTGGCCGGCATCCAGGCCACCGAGACGCAAGCCTCGAGTCCGTCATCCTGTTTCAGTGATTCCAGTGTGGTGTCAATCGCGCCAGCGGGTCCTGCCAGAAGGGCTTTGCTCCAGATGGACAATGCCCGGCCCTTGAGGAAGGCGTCACCGATCTCCAGTGCCGCGTCCGGTCCCTTTGCCAGCAGATCGACCGCGGCACGCAGCGCCGGGGCGTGATCCATGCCGTCGGGCCAGTCGTCCGGCGCGAGGCGCGCCAGCAGTTGGTTCCAGGCGGAAGACGTTGACAAGGGCGCTTCGCTTGGAAGGACGCGCATCCAGCCATCGGGAAGGGGTGCCAGAGGTGCAGAATCACGGCACAGGGCGACTAAACGACTCAGGCGCGACTGTGAGATCCCACGCACGACGATGTCGGCAAGTGCCGCTGCCGCTTGTCCGTCACGTGTGGTTACGACCGGAATCCCATGAACGAAATGCAGATTGATATTGGCATCGGCGCGCAGAGCGAGAAAGTGATCGTCGTAATCGGTCGGCGAAGCTGTGGCGATGGCGATGTCGGCGGGCGATATGCCCAACGCAAGCAGCGAACGCACCCAACGCAGCGCCTCGACCGCCTCATGGTAAGCCGTCGCGGCGCTGGCGGATCGAACGGTCGGCGCCGCAGCATCGCGTCGAGCGACAGCGACGCCGCTTTCCTTGAGCCAGGCCGGGACAGCGCGAGGGCCTGACGTCCATTGCATGGGCATGCGCTCGGCGAGCGCCTTCACCAAAGGCCGCCAGCAGGCAGACAGTTCGGTCAGTCCGATGATTTCCATCGAGCCGAATATGGCAGGCGCATGGGCGAGCCGGCCGATGGCTGCGGAGACAATATCGACCGGACGCATCATTCCGCCCGGAAGTTCGGCGAGAACGGCGGCCTCCAGGCGAGCGATGGCTTCGAGCCTTGGATGATCAGTCGACCGGGAGGCGAGATCGATACCGGCCCGCCACGCCTTGTACAGTGTGTCGGCGGCCGCACCGATCATGCCTGGCAGCATCTTGATACCTTCCAGTTCGCCCATCGGCGTTTCAGGGAGAACCGTCTGGATCGCGGCGCGCAGGCTTTCCTCGTCGATCGCGCGGGTGAAGCCGCCGGCGAGCCGCACCGCGGCCTGTTCGAATGACATGATATGGAGGCCGTGCCGGCCGCCGCGGGTCGCCTCAAGGCGGGCCTCCCGCATTCCGTGTCGTCCATAGACAATGAGCGTGGACCGGCACGTCGTGGACATTTTCAGGTTCCCTTTTGAATAATAGTCTCAACCAGATCGGGAAGCGCCTGTGTCGAGAGCTTTGAGGATTCAGCATCCCGAACCAACAGTGCGTAAGGCAGATATGGATGAAATTTCTCCGACGAAAGGTTTCCCGATCCCGAAAACAGATCAACGGCCTTGCCTGAGGCGATTTCTTCCAAAACCAGTCGAACTCGAGGCGTCTCATCACCCGCCTCAACCAGTAGGAACCCGTCATGTCGCTCGACGGATAACCCTTCGCCTCTGAGCGCAAGCGCGACAGTTGATGTCTTTGCCGTCCCGATCCGGGTTGCGATGATCGATGTGTGCTCGCCGAGATCGTGGATATTTTTGGTTCGAAACCCTAGCTGGTCATAGTGAGCACGCGCTTCCTCGAGCATCGTTAAGGAAACGGTGTCCATGTAAGCCGGACTGGCATCCCCCTCGAGCACGCCGAACATTCGATCAATCACCATGTCATGAATATCACCCACATCGCCGCCGAAGACGGGAGGCACGCCAGCCTTCGCCGGCTTAACCACGATGACCTTCTCCCGATCGTGGATTTCTTGAACAACCCAACGACGCCCCGAGAATATCAACAGCATCCCCGGGGCAAGAACATTCTCGATCGGCAGGGTTCCAAGATCCCGCCCGTCCGCAACCAGACGGAACTCCTCAGGTGTCTGAAACACGGCATAGAAGCTGTAGTGTTCCACCAGCCTCTCGCCCGTCGGACCCAAGAGTAACAGCCCGCTGCCGGACTGTTCAATCAAACCGGTTTCAGGATGGCCGATCGCACGCAGCACATCAGCGAAAACCTCGGTCGTGACCTTTCGGAAGGGGCCTTCTCGGCAAAGGGCGTTGTAGACAGCGCTGGCAGTAGATCCGCCTCGCTGAGCAATGACCGACAGTATCTGGTGGACGAGTGTCGAAAGATGAAGCGCCTGCGGTTTTGGCGGTTCGCACCAGCCTTCCAGCAACAGATCGATCATCGCGATAGACCTGATCAAGCCGAGGCGAAGGCGATCAGCGAAACTGCTCTCCGGCGTCAACTTGGCTTCGACAGCGTACTGCCTGAGTATGGCTGGCTGTCCCTCGCGCCGCCCCGATCGTCCGAGACGCTGTCGCAACGTGGCGACGCTGAACGGCGCCCCGATTTGGGCCACGCAGGTCACGTCACCGATGTCGATTCCGAGTTCGAGCGTCGACGTGCAGACCGTAGTTGTTGGCTTTGAGGGATCCTTGAGGCGGCGCTCCACGAAGTCACGGTGTTCGCGGGAGAGGCTCGCATGATGGGGATGGAATTCCTGTGGCAGGTGTTCTTTTTCGCAAAGCTCCCGCAAGCGATCCGCGTATATTTCGACGCGTTGCCGTGAGCCGGCAAAGACGAGATTGTCGCTGCCTCGAAGGTGCCTGAACAGGTGTTCCGCGATCGCGTCCGTTGCGGATAGGCTGTTTTCGTCCTCATCGCCTGACATGTAGCCGCGAAGCTGGAGCCGCAGTTCGGCCTCGCCGCCTTCTGCCTCGACGAGCTGGACAGAGCTTGCAGCGTCAGGGCGAAGATAGGCCTTGGCAAGGTCCATGTCGCCGAGAGTGGCTGACAGTCCTACACGGCGGATCGGTCGCTTCAGCACCAGTTCGAGCCGGGTGAGCAGAGAACGGAGCTGTACACCGCGCTCGCTGTCGAGCACCGTATGAAGCTCGTCGATCACGACGGCTCGCGTCTTTCCGAACAGGTGCGCGATTTCCAGACCGCGACGGATGAAGAGTGCCTCTAAGGATTCAGGAGTTATCAGCAGAATCCCGTTAGGAGATTTCAACGCGCGCGTCTTGATCGACTGCGAAACATCCCCGTGCCATGGGACAACCGGCACCTCCGCCTCCTGGCAGATGCCCTCCAACCGCATGGCTTGGTCCGTGATCAACGCCTTTAGCGGACCGACGTAAAGTAGGTCGAATCCGGCTCCGTCGAACGGTTCGTCAAGCACCTCCGAAATCAGCGGAAGGAACGCCGCTTCTGTCTTTCCACCAGCCGTCGATGCCGCAACGATCAGATCGGCATTCCTCTCACGGATCGTCCTGATGGATTGCGCCTGGATGTCGCGAAGCTCGCGCCATCCCTGCTGGCGTATCCACTTCCGGACAGGCCGCGCCAGTTTGTCGAACGCACTGCTCATCGGCGTTAGAGCTTGAAGCTGATCAGATCATCGTTACCGGGGTATTGAGCGCCAGCAGCCTCGTCCACCTCAGTCATGTCTTCACCGAGGTCCTCAGCGACCTCGATCTTCTCTATCAGATCGCTCCATTCGACGCCGGGGTTTTGCTCGAGAACGGAAAGCAGATTCACGAATGCCGTCACCGTATTGCGCGGAGTCCGGAAGTATGCCTCACCGATCCGATCCGAGCAATGCGCCATGAAGGCCTCAAGCGCATCGTCCGGCAGAGCGCGGGCGTCGTCCTGCATGATGCGCCGGACGTTGGCCAAAAGAACGAAGAGATCCTCGGGGGTCAAACTGGCAAGCCGAACGACCGGGCCGGATAGATCGACCAATCCGTCGCGGGCGAAGGTGTTTTCCGCCAGCCGTGACTGGAGCGCTTCGTAGCTATAGAGCCCCCGACGCGTGTTCATAAGGAACTCCGGTGTACCACCCATAAGGAAGCCAAGATTCTCGGCGCTGCCCTGCAGCACATCATTGAGTATCCTAAGGATCTGTTCGTAGTTCGCGTTGCGGGCCTGGGACGAGGTAAGCTTGAAGAGGTTCACCATTTCGTCGAGGCCAACCAGCAGTCCCTTGTAGCCGGCCTCGCACACGAATGCAGACATCAGCTTCAGATGGTCATAGACGTTGGCATCGTCGACAATGGTGCGCACCCCAAGTGCCTTGCGCGCGTCAGTGCGAGTGGCGAATTCGCCGCGAAGCCATCTCAGGGCGGCGGACTTCAGTTCATCGTCTCCCGTCTCATGGCCTTCCCAATATCGCCGGACGACCTCTGCGAACTCAAAACCCGCGGTGAGTTCCTCGAAGTGACCGAGGCGTTCACGAATGACCGACCCCGTGGGCATATCGCGCTCTTCGGCGGCGCGATGTGCCTGGCTGATGAACCGCTCCACGACACTGGCCAAAGCCCCGCCATCGGGCTTCGTCCGCGTTGAAAGATTACGTGCCATTTCTGCATAGAGCCCTCGGGCTTGCCCGCCCGTAGCGTGAATGCGCCGGTCCGGCGCCAGGTCCGCGAACATCACGACCAGCCCCTTCTCGAGGGCAATGAGCCGGATCAGGTTCATGAAGAACGTCTTGCCGGACCCGTATTCGCCGATGATGAAACGGATGGCCGAACCGCCATCGGATATCCGCTCGACGTCTTTGACGAGTTCTTCAATTTCCCGGACGCGGCCGACCTGGATATGACGCAGGCCGAGCCTGGGCACGACCCCTGCCCGAAGCGCCTGCACGATTGCATCGCGCTCACGGGGTTTCAACTTCGACATCCCTGCCCTCCGCATTCATTATTTCATTTACCGCCGCCGCAATGTCCGGAGACACGTCATATCCATCATACTCGTCGAGGAGCGCTTCATCGTAGGTCTCAAAAGCCCATTCATTCACGACTTCCAAAGCCCCGGACGCCATCAGACCATGCGAAGCGCAGAGCTTCTCGAACCCGGCTTCGGACCAATGCTCCTGGCCAGCCAGTTCCAGAGCCAGGGCACCGTGTTTCGGATCAAGCCCTGCCAGCAGGATTTGGTTGGTAGACGCGGAGACTCCGCCTTCTTCCTCGACATCGAAAATCTGACCGAGGACGGACGACACCCGCGCGGTGTCCGAGCGGATCGCCGCGATCCGCGAAGCATCGAGCTTGGGTCCGTTGGCCTTTTCCAAATCGGGAATCGCTTCGCCCGGGCGACCCGGTTGCGAGGCCCGAACAATGCGCGGATCATCAGCGACTTCGCCGGCATGCAGGTCCGAGTAGGCTAGCGCCGGATCGAGCCCCAGGGCCTTGTAGACTTTCTCGATGCTCGCGACTTCGTCGGAGTGGATGATGCCATCGGCATGTACTGCACCAACCAGCGCTGCCCGCATGGCAGCCTGGCTGTCTTGGCCAACCTCCTTCAGTTTGCGCCGCAGAAGCGTCATGTCCGGTGGTACGGCGAGGAACCATTCAAGGTTTGCGCGCAACCTGCGACGTTCCCGATCGCTTAGCGCCGCAGCAGAAACCTGACCCTCGAGCGCCCTGCGCTCAGGCTCAGTGATATGACCGTCTGCATGGACAACGAATGACGAGAGTGCCAGTTCCATCAAGGCGCTCCGATAGCTTTCCGAAACCTCCTCCAACTTCTCGATAGGTTCCCCGAGGCCGAACAGAACAACCGGCTCTTCCGCTTTGGGAGATCGAAGCGCGAACCGAGGGTCAGGAGCCAAACCGACGCCAAGCCGCGCAAGCGCGTCTGCCGCTCCTGTCATCTGCCGTTTCCCGATCTTCTTGCTTGTTTCTCCCTCCAGACGTCGTATCACCTCCTCGAGCGGCACCAGTCCGCCCCGATCGACGATATCGCTGGCCCAGGACTTCAGGCGGTCCATTTCCTCGGATGGAAATGATTGCCACAGCTGCGATGGCAGCAACGCATGCGCTTCTACGCTCTCACGACCGTCAGGATTTCGGCCCAAGAACCGGCTCAGCTTATCGAGACCATTCATCATTTCGTCGGCCAACTCTTGTGCAATCTCGATCGGCTTGCGCAGGCCGGAGATATCCGGCACCGGTTTTCCATCCATCGTTGGGTCAGCCGAGCCCTCAAATTCGCTGGAAGCGGCACGATAGGACGCCGTAAGCTTTTTCCTGGGCTTGGTAACTTTAAGTCCGTCCGGAAAACGCTGATCAAACCGTATGCGGAAAAGAGCGATGAACTCGTCGCGGCACCGCGTGGCGGGAGTTCTCAGATTGCTTTCGGGATGGCAGATGAACCAACTCAGCAGCCAGTCGGCGTTCAGGTTTTCACCTTTGCCGATCCGAGCCCCGATTGCGTACTTCAGTGAGAAGGGTAGTTCCCAGCCCTGCTTCTCGAAAATCGGCTCGATAGCGTCGAGGTCGGCTTCGACAAGCATCGCAATGTCGAGGAACTCACCCAGATAGCGCCTGACCGAGTGGTTGTCAGGATAAAGTGACTGCAACCGTCGAACTTCCTGGACGATATCCTTGGCGTCTTCGTTTGAATGATCGACGAAGAAGCGACGCTCCAACCCATAGAAGTACAGGAACATGTAGCCAGGGTTGTAGGAGGCATCGCTTCGCCCACTTGCCAACCACTCCAAGTAGGTTGCCCGGCACTGGGGTGAGATATCCGAGTACCCGGGCCAGTACGGCATGCCATCGCCAGCCTTGTCCGTGCCCGAGCGCGCGACCGAAAGGGACGGATCGATATAAGCCCGGCACCTGTCGCGATACCCGTAGGTGCTCAGCGAAGGAGGCGTGCCCACGTAGACCATCCCGCCGATGTTACGCCCCGCCACGCTTGCCGTTTCGCCAGAAGGGATCCATCCACCTTTCGTTGATCGCGCCGATCTGGTCGATGTTCCCCGCGAAGGTTGGTTTCTTTCGGCGGCGGCGCTCAGAGCTGGCGCCGCTGACTTTCCGGCGCGAACGATCTCGGCGTCGTTCCGCTTAGGTGGCGAATAGGCCCGCTCCAGCGAAGATACTCGGGACGCATTGGTTTCGCGAGTTTTTCCCGCTCACGCTGTATGCGCTTTTCGTACCCATTCGACCGCACAGCCGACGCTGGTTCGCGCGGGCGTGTTTTCGGGCTTCCTCCCGCAAGGGCTTTGGTCGCAATATTCCGAGATCGCCTCTTTTCTTGCCACCAGACAAGAATGACAGGAGTACCAAACGCAAACAGCATCTGGCCACCATCGGGCCAGCCCTGAAGCATCGTGGTCACCACAACCATGCACAAGATGAAGTAAAGAAATACGGAATGAGTAGCCTTGGGCTTTTGCCCTTTTCGAAAAAGGGGGCGATCCGGAGACCGCCCCGCGTGCGTCATGAGCGAGGCGGCTGGTAAGGCGATTCCGGACAGTAGTTCGTGGAATCCATGCGCCAGTTCAGGGCGGACGTGG
>JAPORR010000013.1 GCA_026710105.1 Alphaproteobacteria bacterium | reverse complement strand
CCGACTTTCTGGTGGTCTTCACCGTGTTCATGGCATTCCAGACGGCGGTGAGCCGCCTCGGCGAATCATTCGCCGCCATCGCCGCCGTTCTGCCGGCCTTTGAGCAGATCCGGCCGCTCCTGGCCGAAGCTCCGGAGATCGCCACTCAGGGCGAGCCGGTCGAACATCTCGGGGGCGAAGTCCTGTTCGACCGCGTCTCGTTCCGATACGACTCCGACGGTCCGCTGATCCTCGACGAGGTGACGATTCACGCCCGACCCGGCGAGTTCGTTGCCATCGCCGGCGAATCCGGAGCCGGAAAGAGTACACTGCTCCGACTCGCGCTCGGCCTGGAGCGGCCCAGCAGCGGCGCGGTCTATTACGATGCGCGCGATCTCCAGCACCTCGATATGAAGCAACTACGCCGCAGGATCGGTGTGGTTCCCCAGGCGGTGCAGCTTCATCCACAGGATCTATGGGACAACATCGTTGCCCATCATGAAGGGGTCGCGACGGAAGAAATCTGGAAGGCGGCCGAGACTGCTGGTGTTGCCCAGCAAATCAAGGCGATGCCCATGGGCATGTTGACTTCGGTGGGCACGAGCGCGCCCGTGACGTCAGGCGGCGAAAGTCAGCGCATCATGATTGCCCGCGCGCTGATCGGCAGCCCCCAGATCGTACTGCTCGACGAGGCGACCAACTGGCTCGACAACGAGAGCCAGGCCGAGGTGATGGAGAATCTGACCGCTCTGACCGCGACGCGGATCGTGATCGCGCACCGTCTGTCGACACTGCGCCAGGCCGACCGTGTCTATGTGATGCAGGCCGGGAAAGTGGTCCAGAGCGGCACGTTCGAGGAACTGGCCGAAGCGGAGGGACACTTCCGGGAGCTGATTCGCCGCCAGATGGCCTGATCCAGTTGTGCGATCGGGCTATAAGATTTTAATATGGTTACCATAAGAATTCGGTCTTAGACAATCTAAACAATCGCAGTTTAAGGTTGTAGCCAGAGATCGGGAACGGTCTGCTGGTCCAGATTAACGGATCACGCATTTCTCTGATCTTGAGGTCGATGCCCTCCTGCAAGCGACCGGCGGTTGTAAAGCAGGATGGTTTGGTGGCCTATTGAAGACGCCTAATCATGAGGACCAACTTGGAAGGAATTCTTGTCATGACACAAACAGCGATGCAGTCCGCGGAGGACATGCAGAGGAAGCTCTTGAATCGTGCGGCGGAAGATATGGATTTCCGGGCATGGCTCGTCTCGGATCCCAGGGCCGCCATTCGCGCAGAGCTTGATGTGGACTTGCCCGAGGATATCAGCATCCACGTGCATGAGAGTGACCTCAACACGGTGCATCTCTCGCTGCCGCCGGGCCAGCTCGACGAAGAGCAGCTTGAAGCTGTCGCTGCGGGGCGTTGCTGCTGCTAGGCAATGCCCCCCCCCCCCCCCCAATGGCATGGGGGAGGGGGGGACAATCTTCGTGTGACGGGACAGTATCCTTAGTCGGCGAGCATGTCTCGATACAGGAGACGTGGCGGAGGCTGGTTTCCCGGATTTTCGGTTCTTGCGGCTCCGCCTGTTGGCGATGACCCGCAGATGGCGCGCTGTTCTTGCTGATCGTGCATGTATAGATGGCAGAGAGGCATCCGCTCCTTAGCAGTCAAGTAGAAGCGCGTTTCGGCGGGTGGGTGTTGGCGGCCCGCTGGCCTGTTCTCTTACTGACCCTGGCTCTTGTCGTCCTGGCTACCGCGGGCGGTGCCTTTCTTAAGTCCTCTTCGAATTACCGGATGTTCTTCAGTCCGGACAATCCTCAGCTCCTTGCGTTCGAATCATTGGAGAATACCTACGAGAAGAGCGACAATGTCGTCTTCATGATCGTCCCGGACGACGGTGACGCCACTTCGGAAAGGGCACTGGAGGCCGCGCTCTGGCTGACCGAGCGTGCATGGCAGACGCCGCTCTCGACCCGGGTCGACTCCATCGCGAACTTCCAGCAGACCGTGGCGGATGGCGACGACCTGTTCGTGCACGATCTTGTCGATCCGGAGAAGATAAGCGACGCAGAGGAGCGCTCTCGCATCCGCATCACGGCCCTGGAAGATCCTCGGCTGGCAGGGAACCTGATCGCCAGGGACGGCTCCGTGAGCGCCGTCAACGTGACCGTGAAGCTGCCCGAGCAGGAGGATGCGGCCCGGATTGCCGAGGTCGTCCAATTCGCGCGCGACCTTCTCGAAGAAGCCGAAGCCCAGTTTCCGGGTATCGATCTCCGCCTGGCCGGGATAGCTGTCCTCAGCCAGGCCTTTGCCGAGGCGACCGCGGCCGCCCGGACGACCGTCCTGCCCGCGTCCATGGTGGTCATGGCGCTGATCCTCGCCGTGTTCGTCCGGACACTGGCTGGTGTGGCGGCCACCAGCCTGGTCATCGTTTTCTCCGTGCTCGCCACGATGGGACTGGGCGGCTGGGTCGGCATCCCGCTGACACCGACCACGGCCGTAACGCCGGTCGTGGTCCTGACCATTGCTGTGGCCAACTGCGTGCACCCGCTGGTTTCGATGTTGCAGCGGCTGCGGGCCGGCGATTCGAAACACGCCGCGATCGTCGAATCCATCCGGCTCAACCTGCATCCGGTCTTTCTTGCGAGCCTGACCACGACCGTAGGGTTCCTGTGCATGAACTTCTCCGAAGTGCCCCCCTATCGGCACCTGGGGACGCTGGTTGCCATCGGGGTCGGCATCTCGTTTGTGCTCTCGGTCACCTTCATGCCGGCACTCATCTCCCTTCTCCCGATGCGCGTGCATGCGTCTGGATCGGGCAGGGACACAGTCATGGAATCTGTCGCGGAGCTCGTGCTGCGCCGCCGGACGGCTCTGCTGTGGGGGTCGGTTGCCGTCGTCGCATTCCTTGCCTCGGCGGTCCCACGCAATGAGTTGAACGACGTTTTGCCGAACTTTCTGGACGAGAGCGTCGAGTTGCGCCGGGATACGGACTTCCTGGACAAGCGCCTCAGCGGAAACACGGTGCTCGAGTACTCGCTCATATCGCAAGAGGCGGGCGGAATCTCCGAGCCCGCCTTTCTCGCAGACATATCGGCGTTTGCCGGCTGGTATCGCGCGCAGCCGGAGAGACCGCATGTGCGAGTAATCAGCGATACCTTCCGGCAGCTCAACCGGAGCATGCACGGCGATGACCCGGACGCCTACAGGCTTCCGGAGAGCCGGGAGCTCGCTGCGCAGTATCTGCTGCTCTACGAGCTCTCTCTTCCCTTGGGCCTTGACCTGAACAACCAGATCGACGCCCCCAAGTCGGCAACTCGTATGACGGTGACAACGAAGACGCTTTCTACGCAGGAAGTGCTGGAGCTGAATGCGCGCGCGGAGGCGTGGCTGAAGGACAATGCGCCGCATATCGTCCGGTTCGAGAGCTCGGGAGCTTCGCTCATGTTTGCTCATATTGGCCAGCGCAATATCCGGGCGATGCTCCTTGGCACGACAATCGCGTTCATCGGCATTGCCGCCCTTCTCGTCCTGGCCTTCCGTTCGCTGCGGATCGGGCTCGTGAGTCTGGTGCCGAATTTCATCCCGGGGGTGATGGGGTTCGGCATCTGGGGGCTCGCGGTGGGAGAGGTCGGACTGGCGCTGGCGGTCGTCATGGCCATGACCATAGGCATCGTGGTGGACGACACGGTGCATTTTCTCAGCAAATACCACCGCGCGCGGCGCGAGCACGGCTACGCTGCCGACGACGCCGTGCGGTATGCGTTTCGGGAAGCCGGTCGGGCCATGTTCGCGATCACCGTCATCCTGGTCGCCGGCTTCCTGATCCTCGGACTGTCTGAGTTCTTCCCGACCGCGCAGATGGGGCAGCTCACAGCAGCGATCATCGCGCTCGCGCTGATCGCCGACTTCCTGTTCCTCCCGCCCCTGTTGATGGCCGTTGATCGGCGCCTCGGGAAGCGAACGACCGAAGCCGTGATCCCGCAGGCGTGAATCGGAAGCCGGTAGTGCAACCCGAACCTTGGGATATCGCCGTGGTAGGTGCCGGGCCGGCGGGGAGTGTGTGTGCGTGCAGCGCGCTGGCCGCATCCGATGGACTCCGGGTCGCGCTGATTGATCGGGAAACGTTTCCGCGGGATAAATCGTGCGGTGACGCGATCCGGGACGATGCCGTCTCGACACTCGGGGAACTTGGACTGGATGCCATTTTCGAAAGCAGGCCCTCGATTCGCTGCCTCCGGCCCACCTTTCCTCTCAAGTTCCAGTACCTGAAAAAATTAGTGGATTGGGACCAATATGCTTACCGCATCGTTGAACGGAAGCCGTTCGACAACGCCTTGTACGAAGCCGCGGTCCAAAGAGGAGCCCAAGACTTCACCGGATACCGGCTCACCGACGCTGCCCTCGACGAATCAGTCGGGCTCTGGACTCTCACCCTGAAAGCACGATCAGGTCAGGAAGTCGCAATCTGCTCCAAGGTCCTTGTCGGGGCGGACGGCGCGAGCTCACAGGTCCGCCGGATCGTGGGACTGGACCTCAACAAGGACGCGCATCTCGCCGTCGGTCTCCGTGCCTATGCACATGCGGAAGGTCTCGACATGGGTGCCCTCCGTATCGACTATCTGGAAAGCCTGATTCCGGGATACGGCTGGACCTTTCCCCTGAAGGACGGCAAGGTCAACATCGGAATCTTCCTCGACGTACGTGACTACAGGCGTATAGGTAAAAATCTGAGAGCCCATCTGGACGATTACGCCCAATACCTCGCCGGCCAAGGCGTGCGGCTTCGGGATCTGAGCGACGTCAAGACCCACCCACTGCCTATGGGATCCAGGGTACTGCCGCTGGTTCCGCAGCGGCACGTCGCGCTGATTGGAGATGCGGCCGCCATGATCGATCCATTCACCGGAGAGGGGATTCATTTCGGAATATGGGCCGGACGCGTCGCGGGACGCGCCGCTGCCGAGAGTATCTGCGAAGGAGACCCGCAGGCCGGCCTGGAGCGTTACGCGAAGGCTTGCGCGGAAAGCTTCGGCAGCACTATGGGCGACTCCCAACGCCTGCGCGTCATGCTTCGGTTCCAGCGAATGTTCCTATAAGCTGCTACGGTAGGACGCAGTCATACCATGATTTCCAATGGACAATCGCCGCTTTTGACGCGGGGTTACTGGAAGGCGTCTGCACCACGCTACCCGGCGGCGTCCCCGCCCCGCAGTCCACTGCATATCAGCAGAAACACATGACCCTTGACCCGATGAAGCCGGTTCTCGGTCAGGATCAGCTTGAAGTGGTGGATGCGCTGCAAAACCACGAACGGTCCGGACCTGCCGAACAGGATTCTGGAGCCGGACGACCACTTAGCCAGCTCCGACAATTTCTCGGGGACGGCAAGGCCTTCCCGGCGCAGGCCGTCCATGAGAGGGGACCAGAACAGCTTTTCCCCGAACCACCCCTCCCGCTCGTACATGCTGTTCCGGGAAAAGATATGCAGTTCGAGCGTCGGCCCGACGCCAATCGCATCTACGTTGAAATGAACGCCCAGATGCACGCCGTCCAGAGCGCGACGATGTTCGAGACGTGACAGGAGGGAGGCGACCATCGCAGGGTTCCCGGGCCAACCGGCCCGTTCGAGAAAAGCCACGACTTCGCTTGCTTTGGCGAACCCCAGCGTCGTAAATCCGATCCCTCGTCCTTTCGACGGAAGGGCTTCGATGCCTCCGATGCGCGTCTCCGCATTCAGCGCCAGATATGCACGTTCGACCTGGCGGCGTTCTTCGGCGTCAGGTTCCCGGCCGAAGGCCGACTCCATTGCATCGAGCACTACACCGAGGTCCGTGAGGCGCCCCTCGGCGCGATCGCCGACCAGCGTCGGTCGAATGGGGTAAAGGGATATCTTTGGATGTATGCGGTGTCTCGCCGGGCCGACATCGTATTCGAGCAACACCCTGTCACCCACCACTCGCCGAAGGGAAGAGTCCCTTGGCCCGGTCTTCCCCAGCAGAGAGGCAATAATCGCCGTCGATGAATCCGCATCATTGGCCTGCCTCCCGGTCTCGAAGAAAGCTGACGATCGGGTCCCACCAACCACGGAAACACAGAGCTCTGTTCCCTCCTGATGCCCATCGAGTGGAAATCCCAGCCAGAGCGGGAAGGCTGACAGCGTAGGCGGCAATTTGCCCGCCCACCCTACCAGTCCCTCCCATTCCTGATCATGGATCAATTGCGGTGAAAAGAGGTCCCTGATCCGCTCCAGCAGTTCTCCCAGGGAGCCGGCCTCGCGGAGAAGGCGTGCCTCATTGGTGACCCATTCGTCTTCAAGGAGCATGACCGGTGTCGAATCCCGCGGAAGGGTTCACCCGCGCTTCGAGGGGGCAGCACTCGCCGGATTGGGCAACCGGGAGCGGAGGTCTTCGATCATCGCGGGATCCAGCAGCAGTCATGCCGCGCCGGAAGCGCCGCATCGAGTTCCGAGAACCACGCTGGCGGGTTCTCCAGCTCTTCGAGAAAGTCATGCCAGGGCGCCAGCGCGAGTATCTTCGCGTCCCGTTCCATGCCGGCATTGATGAATCGATGTCGTTCCCGGTAATCGACCGCCGCCAGCGCTTCGATGACAGCATCGGCCACCGGATCACCGTGTGCTCGACATATCGCATGGCGAGCGCCGGATCGAGCGCCGCCGCTTTCTCGTATCCGGCTCGATACTCGTAAAGGATCCGGCTCTCCTGCAGTCCGGCACTTCGTTCGCCTGAAACCGTTGCGGTCACGACTTCGGTGTTCCCGGAAGGGTCGAGTGCTGCCGCCGCGATCGCATCATTTCGACGGGATTCTCCGTATATCCAATGGTCAGCACGCTTGCTCCGGCAGTTGTCGGCTTGTCTGTTTCGCAGCAGTTCCGCCCTTCGGCTGCACGCACATCATCAGAAAGAAGACATACCCCTTGGCCTGCTCTACCCGATCCTCCCGTATGGCCAGCTTGATGTGATGGATGCCTCGCACGAGCATGAAGGGGCCGGCCCTTCCGAACAGGGTCGTGGATCCCGTGGACCAGCGGGCCAACTCCGCCAGCTTTTCCGAAAGTCCGTATCCCCGTTCGCCGATAACGTCGATAATGGCGATCCAGTGTCGGATGTCCTTCAACCACTCATTGTCGTTGGGAAACAGGCTCAGCCCGAGCGATGGCCCTACGCCGTTCGCGTCTATATCGAGGTGGACGCCCATATAGGCGAAAGCGGAGCGCTCCTCGAAGAACGACACGGTAGCGCCGGCGGCCGCGCCATCCCCCGGCCAGCCGACCCGTTCCAGAAACGCCGTCACCCTGGGCGCTGTCTTGAATCCTGTGGCCGCGATCCGGATTGCCCGTTCCCGTGCCGGAAAGGCGCCGACGGCCTTGATCAGGGTATCCGGTTCCAACATCCGGTATACACGCTCGAGTTGTAGTCGTTCGGAGGCGATCGAACTCCAGCCACACGCATGGGCCAGCGCGTCATGCACTGCGCCCAGCTCCCGGACCTGCCGGCCGTCGCCGGCCAGCGCGCCTTCGACGGGGTAGAGAAATACCCCGGGATCCTGTTGTTTGTTTCCCGGTGACGGGTCGATGTCGTATTCCAGAAGCATCTTCCTGCCGATCACGCGACGCAGCAAAGAGTCTTCCCGGTCGGTCTCGTCCAGCAACCATGCAAGTCCAGCCGCGGACGGGCTCGCCTCTCCCGCCCGGGTCCTCTCCTGATAGAGAGCCGCGGTTCGGCTGTTTCCGACCAGAGAAACGCCGAAATCGGCTCTTGGGGCTGGATCCTGCAGGGGAATCTCGAACCCGAAAGGGAAAGCCGCCATCGTTGCGGGCGTCTCTTCTGCGCGCTCCAGCAGGCGCTCCCATGCCTGGCCGTCAATCAGGCGGGCCGAGATGTGAGGTTTGATCCGCACCAGCAGCTCCGCCATGGAGTCCGCTTCATGCAGAAGCCGCGCCTCCGTCGCGATCCATGCTTCGTTGATATTCATGGCTTTCCGTTCTTCATCTTTCGTGAAAACACACTCTGGCGGTATCCCCGGAACCGCGGGTAGGACAGCGGCAAACACGGGAGAACCGTCGCAGCGATGCAGGCACTCCACATACCGCGCGCTCGGCTCCTCAACCGAGCGAGTACATTGCGGCGCAACCGCCTTCTCATCCGATGACCGGAGCCGGGTTAAGCTTAGCTTCCGTTAGACGACTTCCGCGCAGGCCTCTCTCGACCGGCACGTCGTAGAGGCGGCCCGGGGCGAAACGTTCCCAGTAGTGCCGCATGCCGGGAACGATGACCCTGGCGACCGGCATGCCGATGTCGGGCCGGGTCTGATCCAGCACGAGGAACTCCATGCCCCTGGCCTCCACCAGCGCGCGACACCGCTCCACGTCATCCCTCGCGTCGGCGGTCTCATGGACAGGATAGTCAGTCGCGACCCGCGATGGCGCACCCGAGGCTGGCGCCAGATATGGATGGCTCGCTACGGTTGCACTCCGCCACCACCGCAGGCATTGCGGATCATCGACCCGGTATCCGGCGCCGCCGCGTCCCGAACCCTGGACCCAGTTGAGGAACTGGTTCAGTTCGCACACCGCGCGCAACGCCGCGATGTGGGGGTCCGTATGCGCCCCGGCGCCGTAGATGATGTCCTCCTCTTTCTTGTCGGTCCGGCGCGAAATGGCCACGAACACCGGAATGCCGAGATCGCCGGTCGCATCCAGCACCCACAGCTCGCGCTGTAGGCCGCGGTAGTAGTCGCCGGCAGCCGCCAAATACTCATCCCCGAAGCTGTTCAGATCCACGCCGGGCAGGTACAGCCGGTTGTACCACCAGATCGCGAAGGCGTCGCGTTCGACCAGTTCGAAGAATCCTTGCAGGATCGCTTCTTCCATCGTGTTGCCGGCGGCACAGCCGTTCGAATCCGCCACGAATTCGGAAGGCGTCCGCGGCTCTGCGGACATGCCGTAATAGAGCATGGACGTCGGCAGGTACCGGTGGCACTCCCGGGTCAGCGACCATACGGGTGTCCAATCCAGCTCCGCTTCCGGGTCGAAACGGGCTGGCACCACGTTGTAGGGGTGGTCGCCGGCGTTTATTTGCGCTGCGTGGTCCAGTTGCCGCTCGCTGAAGAGCTGGACATCGTTCGGGTGGATGGCCTGCGACGTCCCGGCCTCGACGAAGTCCGCGAAACGGCCACGGTGGCGGATCTCCTCACCATGGAACGCGCCGGAGTAGCGCTCGATCGCCTCGCAGAGCGCGCTCGCTTCGGACTGGATTGGAGTGCTTCCCTTGCCGGCGCTCTTGGTCCGCAGGCTGAGCCGCAAGAGGCTCAGCGTCCGGGTCCGAAGCGCGATGTTGCTGCCGGACCAGTGAACATGCAGCCAGGGATCGGCATCTTCCGTCGTGCGGTTCAACCAGGTCACGATGCCGCTCACAGGACCGATTAGGTGACGGTACCGGGCAAGGGTCTCCTGCGGGGACACCGAACGCACGCCACCGCTGTTGCGGATGCCTTTCGGGCTCGGCTGCAGCCGTACCGGAACCGGAGTCCGGTCGGTGCGGTACAACGCCGGATCGCCGCAGGCGAGGCATTGCGGCCGGCGCATGACCGGATGATGCTCGCACCTCATTTGATCGAGGTCCACCGAGAGGGCGTGCCGGTGGAGCGGCGCTGTCTCCTCCATCACCAGCCACTTCACGATTTCCATCGCCACGAGGCCATGCACCGTATCGAGGATCGCAGGCTCAGCCGCCGACGGACGGAAGGCGGCGGCATCCCCGGCAAGGTTGCGCAGGAAGTTATGGATCTCGTGGTGGGCGCGCAGGCGATAGGAGAGGCAGGCCCAGCACGCCCCCCCCCCCTTGAAGACCGGGCCGAACAGCGGCTGCACGCCCTTCGGCCGGACCAGCATCCAGGGAGTGCCTGATGCGAGGTAGCGCTGGTTGACGTTGGCATGCCTAGGGTCGAGATAGTCGTCGCAGACCAACACCGACAGCGTCGGCGATTCTTCCGCCATGGCCACACCGATAGCCTCCAGCTGACGGGCCAGGCGCCCGTCGTCGCCGCGAAGCGCCACCGTCGCTGTCCGCAGGCGTTCCTCAGCCCATCGTGGAGCGGCTCCCAGAGAGGACCAGAACGCGGCCGCTCTTCGCTCCATGGCGTAGTCGGCCGAGACGATATATCCCCTGAACGCCAGGGAAGCGAGCTGCGATCTGACGGCGGCTTCGGAATGCGCGCCCGCCAGGTTGGCGATGATGTCCTCACGCGAGCGATGGCCGTCGAGCAGCGGCAGGAGGTCGGCATGCATCGACCCGCCGAGCAACGTGTTGAAGTTCTCGGAAACGAGAAGCATTTTCCCGTCGCCGATGTCGCGGAATTCGAGATGCGGCGCAAGCATCGGCGTCTCGATGCGGCCACGGTCGGCAGCGGTTGTTTTTTTCAGGATTCCCATATGCGTGGACGGCGATTTCTCACTCATACCATGTTCTCGTTACGGTCCCGATTCTGCAGTTTCGGTAATATCGAGGCTGTTCAGGCAGAAACGCTTGATGGTGGCGCGGCGGATATCGGTGATGGCGAGCAGCGCCTCCATCCGCCTTCGTAATCGTGTGTGTATTTCATGTCGGCACCCCGTTGAGCGCTGCGATATCGGCCGTTGCGCGGGCGGCTGTGTCGCGGATTCTGTCCTTCAGAGCGCCGAAGTCGTCGAGCCTGCAGGACCGCGCGATGGTGGCCTTGACCCTGCTCCCGGCTGTGTCCACCGAGCAGTCGTCCTCCACCGTCAGCGGCAGGATGCCGCGCAAGTTCCTCCACATCTTCGCGGCGTCCTCCAGCCGCTCCGCAGCGCCGGTAGGGATGAGCCCGTTTGCGCCCAGGGCCTGGAACGCAGGTGCCGTGCCGGCGACCAGAACGTCCGGGCATGCCCCGGCATGGATCAGTTGCAGGACGCGGGCCGCGCCCTGCACGTCCCGGAGGCCGCCGCGCAGATCGTCCACATACAGCGGATCGGGCTCGGTCGTGGCGCCGGCGGGCTCCCGCAGTTTGGTGATCAGCGCGTCCCGCGCGGCGCCATGGGTCAGGATGTCCCGCCGCGCTTCGTCGAACCGCGCCGCCAGCCCCGGATCGCCGGCGGCGAACACGCACCGCGCCCGGAACAGCTCTTGAAGCTCGCTGGCCGAAGCGGCGGTTCGGTAGTGCTCCCGGAACCCGGCAAGAGACCGGACGACGGTCCGCGGCTTCCGTTCGCGCGTCAATGGCGCGAACAGCAGGCTGTCGCGGGACAGTGTGTGCAGCCCCTTGCGGAACCGGCGGCAGAGCGCTTCCGCGGAAGCCGGGGACGTCGCGGGACCAACGTCGTGAAGAAACAGGACACGGAGGTCCGTGGCCGGGGCCGCCTCGGCGCTGGCGATGTCGCCGAGAACGACAACCGCCACCCCGCCCCCAGGATCCCGCCCGCGTTCCCCGGCGAACTCCTCAGCCACCGCCGCCAGGACGTGGGCGATGGATGCCTCGGCGACGCGAGACAGCGCCGTTCCGGCCTCCACAGGCGAAAGGGTGCCGCGCATCGTATGTACGCTGACCTGGAACACCTTTCCGCTGGACCAGCTCCGCGCCGTCTCCGCTGCCTCCCCGGCGTCGCGGAAGGGCAGATCGGCGAGCTGTTCCTTCATTTGCCGCAGGTCGAACTCGTGGGTCCAGTAGACGCGGGCGAGCCCGCGGCGGGCGACGATCTCGAATTCGGGATCCGGGCCGAATCCGTCGGGAAGGTCGAGCTCGGTGAACTCGCTCGTCCGGAGATGGTCGAGGAGCCGCGGATCGTTGTCGATCCATGCGCCCATTCGCGGGGCGTCGGCGAGGATCTCGGCAATCGCCTCGAACGCATCGGGGCGTGTATCGTATGCGGTGCTGTCATAGGCGCTCCAGTCGTCGATGTCGGGATAGAAATGCGCGCGCCAGCGTTCGACCAGAGGGTCCATGGTGCGGAACCAGCGTCCGGGAAACATGAGCAGGTTGCCCATCCTGGCGTAGCTCCCTGGGAGCTGCGGCGCCTCGTCCGGGCCGCTGTGCTTCAGCAGTGCGTAGAGCCGGCCTGCCGACCTGTGATGGTCGGCGTGGCGCTGGGCGTTCCAGTAGATCCAGTTCGAGACCCTGTAGGCAGCGCTCCACGAATGCCGCGCCTGGACCTGCTCATACCGGCCGCCGGGCAGGCGGATGCGCTGCAGGCCGTAATGCTGGATGTAGTCGGCCATCCTCAACTGGACGATTCCGATGGCGCAGATGGCGGCGAAGGCCAGGAACCCCCATGCTCCGCCAATCCAGTATGCCAGCGCATACCAGGCGGCGGTTTCGAAAACGTAACGCCAGACCGGGTTCGTGTAGTGCCAGACCGGCAGGCGACGCCGCGCGAGCCGGTCCCGTTCGACCCGCCAGGTATCGAGGACGCTGTACATGACCGATCTCGGCAGGTAACGCCAGAAGCTCCGGCCCTTGGGCGCGGACACCGAATCCTTGGGAGTGCCTATATGGGCGTGATGGACATAGATATGCTCGGTGATCTCCTGCGGGAACGACACCGACGCCATCAGGAACTCGCCGATCC
>JAPORR010000199.1 GCA_026710105.1 Alphaproteobacteria bacterium | reverse complement strand
ATTGATGGGCATTCTTATGTTCAGGCCTTGCCTATGTTCGCATTTTGCCCCAATGCGCGTGGCAAGGACCTGTGAGCGGCCCGGGACACCCTTCATGGCCCTGATCGAGACACACCGCCTGCTTGTCTACCGCTTGCCGCCGCCACGTTGGGCCAACTGGCGGCGTCTGGAAGGGCTACTGGAGGCAGAGCGCCAGCTCTACAATGCCGCACATAACATCCGTGACCGGGGTCTCAAAGCCCTGGCGCGGTCGGCCTCCGGGATTGGGAGCGGCTGCACGGCGAGGGGCATGGCCAGAAGGTCCCCCGATGAGCCGTGAAATCAATGCGGAGGCGCCTCAGGGCTACTCATGTATATAAGTCTCAAACCTAATCCACCGTGGCCTCGCCGTTCTGCACGAGGTCAAAGAGGGGTACGAAATACTCGGGATCCTGGGCTCCGGAGATGGCATAGCGCTTCTCCACCACGAAGCAGGGCACGCCCTGAATGCCCATTGCGCGTGCCTGTGCGTCTTCCTGTCGGACTTGGCTGGCGGCGGTTTCAGAGGTGAGAAATTTTTCCGCCTCTTTCCGGTCCCAACCGGCACGGGAAGCGATGTCCGCCAATTGCTGCGTGTCACCGATGTTCTCGCCATTCAGAAAATAGGCATCGAACAGCGCATCCACCACTTCCGTCTGTCGCTCGCCCGACTCCCGGATGAGCCTGTGGGCGGCAAGTGTGCTCGGTGTGCGCTCGATGGACTCGAAACGGAAGTCGATGCCCTCCGACCGACCCGTCTCGCGGATACGTTCATAGACCGGACCGCTGCGTTCGGCACCGAATTTGAGCGCCAGATAATCCTGCCGGTCCATGCCTTCGAGCGGCATGCCGGGGTTGAGCTGGAACGCCCGCCAACGAATCACCGGGTTCAGTCCGGGCCGTGTCTCCAGGGCACGGGCGAGGCGCCGGCGCCCGATGAAGCACCACGGGCAGATGACGTCAGAGAAAATCTCGATCAGCATGGGCCGGCAATATAGGAGCGGCCCTGGAGGGAGGGAAGCGTGTCGATCGACGAAAAAAGTCTAAGGCTCGATGGCATGACGGTGCTGGTAACCGGTGCATCACGTGGCCTCGGGCGTGGATTCGCAGCAACTGCGGCGGCTGCAGGCGCGCGCGTAGCGCTGACGGCGCGCGACATGGAAGCGCTTGCCAGGGCTGCCACTGCGATCAAGGGTGCTGCCGCCATTTCCATGGATGTGACCGACCGCGCCGAGGTTTCCGCCGGGTTCGAGGCCGCTGAGGCCGCGCTCGGACCTGTTGACGCCGTCGTCAACAATTCCGGCATCGCCGTGACCCGCCGGCTTCTGGAAACGAAAGAGGAAGACTGGCGCCGCGTGATCGACACCAATCTCACCGGTGCCTGGTTCGTGGCACAAGAAGCGGCGAGGCGGATGGTTGCACGCGGCAAGGGTGGCAGCATCGTCAATATCGGCTCGCTGCTGGGCCTGCGTACGGGGCGCGGCACTGTCGGCTATGCGGCGTCCAAGGCCGGTCTGCACCATCTCACGCGCGTCATGGCAGCGGAGCTCGCGCATGAGCATGTGCGGGTGAACACGCTCGCGCCCGGCTATGTGCTGACAGATCTGAATGCGGCATTCTTCGCCTCACCTCCGGGCCAAGCGCTGATGCGCCGCGTGCCGATGGGTCGCCTCGGCAAAGCGGAGGATCTCGTCGCCCCGTTGCTTTTCCTCCTCTCAAACGCCTCGGCCTATGTCACCGGCCAACTCCTTGCCGTGGATGGCGGGCATTCGGTGTCGAATGCCTGAAGCGGGACGGCGGTAGGGGCGCTGGGTAACCAGCGCCCCTACCGCGCGTGTGCCGAGCATGACCAACAGCTTGGAGGTGCAAGTCCTCTATCCCCCCTTCCGTAATGGGGCATTTGCCGTCAAGCACGGATCCGAACAGCTAGATTATGCCGGATATTATATTGGCGGACGATGCAAAACAAAGACTTGATAAATTATCTAGTTTTCACAGTAGGTTGGATGGATATTTCTGGACTGTGACGGATGGAGTGTTGGCGGATGGGGTGGGATTCGAACCCACGGTGGGCCTGCACCCACGCCGGTTTTCAAGACCGGTGCATTCAACCGCTCTGCCACCCATCCGGCGGGCCGGACGCGACCGGCTCCAACAGCTGCTGCGCCATCCTGCAAGGGTAATGTCTCGCTAACAAGCCTCATGAATCCGACGCTTTTCCCGATGTTGAGCGGATACGAAGCTTCGATGCGGCCCTGGCGCACTGGCGGCGCGGCGCGCTATATAGGTGATAAGAGACAAAGAAACAGCGGGGCTGGCCTGCGGGCATGAGATTGTACGTCAAGATGGGGCTGGCGCTATTGGCAGGTGCTGCCCTTTCCTTTGTACTGGTTGTCTATGTTGCACTCGATGTGTTCGACCGCGAGCTGGACACTGTCAAGGCGTCACATTTCGGTTTCACGGTGGATGAAATCGCCCATGCGATCACTGTCCGGACGGATCTGGGCCTCCGGCTCGAAACGATCCCGGAGATCGCTTCCTTGCTTGACCTCACCCAGGCGGCGGACCCTGGTATCGACCGCTTGCTGGTTTTCGACGCGGGCGGCCGGGTCGTGTTCTCCACCGACCAGACCGACCTTGGCACCATTGTCGAAACCGGCGACCGGGACCAACGCTGGATCGAGACAGATGACAGGGCGATGGCGGTCGGCAGCCCGCTTATCAACAATTTCGGCAAGGTCGTTGGCGGTGTTCTTCTGGAGAGCGAAGTCAGGCACAGCGCGCCGCTGCGCGAGCGCGCGGTTGTCACGACTCTGGGCATTGCCGCTGGGGCGTTCGCGGTATGCCTCCTGCTGGTCATCCTGCTTTGCCGCTGGACTTTGGATTCTCTTCTGGCCCTGCTTGGGGGGAGCGACGCCTCCCTGTTGGCGATGGCGGAAGGCCGGACGGCTGATCTTGAAGGCGCGCCGCCGTCGCTGGCCAGCTTTCACGAGACCACAACAGGCATGCTGGACGCGATGAACGCCGATGCGCGCGAGATCGACCGGCTGGACCGGATCGGATAACAGATTATGGGCCGGCTCTCGCGGACGATCTTCCTGAAAGCCTGCGTCGCCGCTGTCGTCGTCGCGTTGCTGCAGGTGGTGTTGACGAGCGCCGCCTTCAAATGGTGGGCTGAAGAACCGTTGACGGGCGAACTTGACCGCAAGGCCCTGGCGGTTGGCCAGGCCATGAAGGCGGAGATGGAGCGCGCAGCCCGAGTCGGCATTCCGCTCGACAAGTTGCGGGGGGTCGAGTCCTTCTTCCAGCGGCTGCTCGACGAATATCCGGATATCCGCTTCATTGCGATGACCTCGTTGGACAAGGAGCCTCTGTACCTGAGCGGCATTGCGCGCGAGCAGTTCAGGGAGGTTCTCGAATCGGCTAATACTTCGTTTGAGGAACGTCGCCTAGCCGGAGGTGTGACTGAAGCGCGGACCCGGCATGTATTCGGCGGCCTCTCTGTCGACATCCGTCCAATCGGCCCCGCGGATTATCCCCTGGCCCTTTTGCATGTCGCGGTTGAAAGGGATTTCGTGACGCGCATCCTGAGGCGCAATTGGCCGGCCTTTGCCTTTGCGGGCGCCGCCGGCATGATCTTCGGTCTGCTTTGCACGTTGTTCCTCACATTTCGGGTAGCCCGGCGTCTCAAGAGGCTGGACGACGGCATTGAACAAGCGGCGGGCGGGCGCCCGGCGCTGCTTGTGGAGCTGGGGCAGCGCGATGAAATCGGTCGCGTCTCCCGCGCGTTCAATGCAGTGCTGCATGGTCTCAGGGCCCGCTATGAGGAAACCCTGGACCAGGCGGAAGATGCCCGCGACGCCGCTGTCGGACGGACGGTGCGCGAATCGCTGGAGAGCATCCGCCGAAAGCTGGTCAAGCAATTGGAGCCTGTCTTTCGAGACATTCCCTCGACACCGCCGACTGCTGTCGGCCGTTTTGGCAGGAATGTCTCGATGCGTTTGCGCTTGACGGCTGTCATCAGCCTTGTCGGTCTGCTGCTGGCCGCGGGGCTCGGCTATGGCAGCGTCGTCCGCGAACGTCTTCTCGCCGAAAGCTACAGCGAAAACCGCCAGGAAGCGCTTAAGACCGTCTGGAAGACCCTGTCGCAACGCGATACGGATACGATCGCGCGGCTGCTGGCCCCCCTGCGTGCAAATGAAGACGTACGGTCGGCGCTTCTTGCGGGTGATACCCTGCTTGCTGCGCGGATGATTGAAGGTCTTGCTGTCAGAGATGGGATCGAACGGTTGGTAACCTTCGACCCTTCCGAAGGGACAGCGGAACGCCTGTTCGCTGGACGCAATCTCTTGTCACCGCGCGTGGCGAAGCGCATCGTCGATACTGGCGGTTTGGTGAGCGGCGGAGACATCGGTGCCGACGGACAGCCCGTCTGGACGGTTGCAGAAGCGATTGGAGACCTGGAACAGGGCGATGTGCTGATCGTTGCCGCAAGCGTCCCACTCGATTCGGTTGTCCAGGAAGCAGGGGCGGTGCTTGGCGGCGAGGCGTTCCTGGTTGGAAGCGATGACGGGCTGATCTTCGGCACCGATCCGTCGCTCTGGGAGGGACTCGACGCCGATGACAGCGACCACGCGACGACAAGCACCGATGTGCCGGCGCTGAACGGGGGACGATTCGCTACCCTGCATGTTGTCGCCGATGTGAGCGAGCTTGCGGCCCGGCAGCAGGCTCTGCGGATCGCCTTTCTGGGCGCCACGGCGATTTTCGCCTGCATCGCGCTTTGGGCCGTGTATGCCAATCTGGGCGGTTCCCTGCAGCCTCTGAACCGGTTAATCGGCGTGCTGGAAGCGCTGTCGGCCGGTCGGCGCGGTGTCTGGCTCGAACAGGAGGCCGGCACGGACGAAATCGCCCGTATTGCCAAGGCGGTCGAGGCCTATCGCAGTTCGCTGGGCGAAGTCGAACGTCTGTCCGCCGAACGCCGGCGGGCGCAAAAGCGGCGCGAACGCTTTCTGCGCCAGCAGATGACCGGGTTGACCTCGGCAGTAGGCCATGAAGCCCGCCAGGCGGTTACAGATCAGCTCTCCCGGCTTGAGCAGGAAGGGGCGGGGGATGAGTTCGAGGCTCTTACGCTGGTGTTCGAGCAGATGGCACAGCGCATTCGCGAACAGCACGGCCGTCTAACTGAGCTGGTTGAGGAGCTTCGCGAGGCGCTCAAGCACAAGGAACGTCTGGCCGCGATCGAGAGCGAACTGGCTATCGCCCACGACCTGCAGCTCTCGGTACTGCCACGCGAGACTCCGCCGCAGCGTACCGTGGAGGTCGCGGCGGAGATGATCCCGGCCAAGGAGGTCGGCGGCGATTTCTACGACTATTTCGCCATAGACGAACATCGAATCGGACTGGTCATTGCAGATGTTTCCGGCAAGGGTATCCCGGCGGCCTTCTTCATGCTGATCGCGCGTACCCTGTTGAAGGCCACAGCGCTGCTGGGCGAGTCGCCGGGCAGGGTGCTGACGGCCCTGAATGACATGCTGGAGGCCGACAACGAACAGATGATGTTCGTCACTGCTTTCTATGCCGTCGTGAACACCCAAACCGGCAATGTGATATTCGCCAATGCCGGGCATAACCCGACATACCGGATCGATGCCGAGGGACAATTGTCGACCCTGCCGATGAACGCCGGTCTGGCGCTCGCAGTCATGCCAGGCTTTGATTTCGAGGAAGGCGAGACCAGACTGGCTCCCGGCGAAACGTTGTTTCTTTATACGGACGGGGTGAACGAGGCCTTCAACGAAGCAGGCGAACAGTTCGGGGAGCCGCGTCTGGAAGCCGAATTAGCTATCCATGCAGGCGCTTCGCCCACCGCCATCTGCGATGCCATGCGCATGTCGGTCGAGAAATTTTCCGCCGGGGTTGAGCAGAGTGACGACATTACGACGGTAGCAGTGCGTTATCTGGGAAGCGGTTCGGACACCCCCTGACCCCATTGTCGGTCAAGGCTAGTGACCAGAATGTGCTCGACTAGTGCTTCCGAGGAAATGCCTGCCTGCGCTGCGGATTGCGCAAATGCCATCGCACTGCCGATAGAACAGGCTAGGTTAAGTTCGAGAAAGGCGTGGCCCTCGGGACCGAACCGGAAGTCACAGCGCAGATAATCATAAGGTTCAATGGCCCGCGCCAGTCGGAGCGCATCCGCCACAATCGGAGCGAGCCAGGACTCGTAGCCGGGAAATTCGCGTTTGAGGCCCGGGTCGAGCTTGCGTTTTTGGCGATGGGTGAACAGGCCGTACGGGCTGTCGCTCGTCTGGGTAACAGGTGGCAGGGACACTGGTCCCTCGTCACCGATCAGAATCGGCACTGTCACGTCGAAGTCACCGAAAATCTGCTCGACCAGGCATTCGTCGATATTCGTCTGGAGGGCTTCCACACGCGGTACCAGAACATTAAAATCTTCTTGGGCGCTTTCGGCATCAATACCCGTCGATGCGGCACCGAATCGCGGCTTCGCAATATAGGGTCCGTCAAAACAGGGTTTCTGCGCAGGCGTCCCTTGCTTTAAAACTTGGCCTGTCGGTGTCCGCAATCCAAGCGCTTGTGCCGTCAGCTTGCTCAGCCACTTGTCTTCGGCGAGTGCGCGGATATTCGGCGGCGCGCCGAGGCAGGCTATGCCGGCTCTGGCAGCGAGCGCGGAGACATAGACTTCTGAATTGCGGAAGGGCGCGATGTTGTAGAGAGAGAAAACATAGTTGCGCCCTTCAAGGGCTTCAGGCAGGGCATTCAAGTCAGAACAACTATAGACATCCAGCCCCATGCTGTTGCACATCACATCCCAGATTTCATGCTGGTAGGCTGGTTGCACGCCGTAATCTGGATGGATTGTCGGAGGGGTAGGGGTATCAGAGGAGGGAGCGTGAGGTGCCAGATATAAGATTTTGAGCCCGGCGCGGCGTTTGTCATCAAGTCGTTTCAGGGAAATCAAGAATCGGCTCCTGTCTTGATGAATTGCGCGAAACGCAGAATCTCCATAGGTGGATATACTTTCAGCTTGTGCGCTGTCTTCATGTTGACCACGAAGGAGAACCGCGAGAGCGTTTCGATCGGGATTTGGCCGGGATCTTTGCCACCGGTCAGAATCTGCTCCGCCTTGAAACCAGCGAATTGCCCGACGGCATAGAGCGGACTGACTAGACCCGTCATGCAGTGCTGCCGAATCAGGGTTTCCACGCCGCAGAAAGTGGGTAAGCCAAGTTCAGTCGCGATTCGGGTCACCAGCTCGGCATGAGCACCGAAGAAATTGGACGGCGGGATATAAAGGAAATCTACCCCCTCCTGTTTGAGGCGTCTGAGCGTTGGCTCAATCTGGGCCGGGTCGCGCTCGACCTTGGGTTCCGTTGGGCTGTCGGAGACAAACTCGAGACCAACCTCTTCCGCCAAGGCCTGCATCGAGGCCTCAGTGCGGCGCTGTGCGCCTGAGCTCCTGTCGTAGAGCATCCCGAGCTTGCGGAACGGCATATAGGCACGCATCGCGTTGAGGCGCACAGGATTCGATACGACATGCCTTACGCCCGTCAGGTTGCGCTTAGAGATCATTGGGCCGTCCGGATCGGGATTCTCGGGCGCCAGTTGAGACCGGACAGGAAAGGAGACCATCGCAAACACGATGGGAATGTCGAGGACATGCTTATCGGGATCGGCCTCCGTCAGCCGCCCGACCGCGGCACGCGTTACCGAGGTCGTCTGAGTATAGACGAGGTCAGGCTTGAGCGCCTTGATCTCCTCGATATAGCCAGGCAGGCGGGACCGATCATTCTCCATATCGCGGAGGACGAAGGTCGCATCGACGCCGTTCGCCTTCAGATAGTCGCGAAAGCCATCATCAGCACCCGACCCGGCACGATGCACGATCATGTAGATATTGAAGGGTTCGGCCTGGGAGGCCACGCTCGCCGTAGTCGAAATGGCGAGCGACAGCAATAGCACTCTCAGCATGGTTAAAGTGGATCCGTTGCGTTGCCGGTAGAAGCGTTGGCGGCTATCATAATCCTGTTGCCTGCGATTTCGACACACAATTAACTAATCCGGGATGATAGACCTGTTACAAATCAGCCTGGCCCAGCGTCGACGGCTACATATTCTATTCCTCGCCAAATATGCCGAGGACTGGACCGAGCCGCCGCCCGTCGTCCATCCGCGCTATGGGCGTGAACTCTATACCAAATTCGAGGTGCTCTCGGTTCTACGTGACCTCGCTCATCGGGTGGAGCCCTGCGCCAGCCTAGAGGCGTTTGAGGCGCGCATGCGCCGCGGCCCCGTGCCGAACTACATCTTCCAGATCTATAATCGCGAGCTTGTCCGCAATCCTGAAATCCTAGTGTCATCGCTCTGTGCGCGCACCGGTATCCCCTTTCTCGGCAGCCCACCCAATGTCCGCGCCATGGCGGAAGACAAATGGATCACCAAACTGATGGCGCGGGCCGCTGGCCTGCCCGTGCCGGAAGGAGCTGTAGCCGTCGCCGAAGCTGATCTGGACAGGCCGCCAGCCTTTGACGGCCCCTATTTTATCAAGCCCCGCTTCGGTGCCAATTCAGAGAGCGTCGATGAAGGGTCGATCTGCGATAGCTGGTCGGAGGGGCGCGAGCGGGCAGCAGCCCTGCTGGCCGCCGGTGAGGAGGTCTTGATCGAAGCCTTGGCGCCCGGCCTCGATGTCACAGTGCCGGTACTGGGTGGGCCCTTGGCGCTGCATCCGGTCGCCAACCACTCCGAATTGCGTGGAGGTGTGCAGACCGAGCGTCAAAAACGGTTCCTGGCCCCCGGGAAACGTGGCGAACCTTTCGACGATACAATGCTTTGCGAGGAACTCAGGGAAGTGGCGCTGGCATTCTCGAAACTGGTGCAACCCTGCGACTACATGCGAATTGATTTCAGGGTGGCACCGGACCGATCCTTCCGCATGCTAGAATTCAATGTTACCTGCAATTTGGCTACCGTTATGTCTATGAATGTAGGTGCTGGTGCCGCTGGCGTGTCGCATGCAGCCATGATCGAGCACTGCCTCTGCTACAGCCTGCAACGCCAGAGGGTGTTGGCCGCATGAGATTACCGGTTGTCCTGAATCTCGGCTTCCTCATTGCCTTTGCGGTTACGATGGCGCTGATGGTGCTGCTGAACCAGCAGAAATTCGGCGATATCCTACGCGGGCTAGACGATTCGCGGGTATCGGTCGTCACACTCGATACTTCGCGCCGTTTGCGGCAAGCGGTGGATCTTGGTCTGCCGCTGAAGGACATCGCGGAAAGCCAGTCCATCGTGGATGCCTTGATCACCGACTACCCAGAATTGCAGTCGGTAAGCATTTTCGATGGGCGCGGCAACATGATCGTGCATGGCGGTGACGCTCTGGACAGCGGAGGAACGCAAGCGCCCGATATCTGGATAGCTGGCAATGGCGAAGCAGAGGGGGAAGTCTGGCGCATCGAAGATCCGGAGTCCTTTGTAGTCGGCGCGCCGGTCATCAATAATTTCGGTAAGCTCGAAGGTGGTGTGGCGGTTCGCTACAGCAAGGAGCGCTTCAACAGCATTGTCGATGGCCTGACGACAGAGCTTCTGGAGGCCGGCATCTTGATCTTCCTTGTCAGCAGCCTGGTCGCGGCGCTAGGCACGATCACAGCGCTCTGGCGGCTAACCAAGACGGCCCGGTATCTGCGGCAAAGCGTTGAAGATCTTCTGAAGCCCGACGGTACCGTAACGCCCGCGGAAACTGACCTTGCCGAATTCGCTACTTACAGTGCCTCCGTGCGGACGACGGCGGCGACGCTGGCAGCCGCCGAACGGAGCTCCCAATGAGCCGTCGTCGAAGGGCTCCAACGCTTGGAGGGCTGGGAATCCGCATTGGCATCGTCGCCGTAGTGGCACTCATAGCCGCGAATGCGCTGTTGGCCTGGATTGCGATCGGCTCCGTCGAGAGGCGGCTGGAGCCGGTCATCAAGGATAAGGCCCATGTCGTCGCCCGCTCGATCGCCAACGATCTCTACCGGGCGGCAGGTCTCAATATTCCGTTTGCGAACCTGAGAGGCGTAGACGCTTACCTAGAGAATCTACTGACTGACCACCCGGAAATCGCTTATCTCGCAGTGGCCGACACCGAGAGTAAGGTGTTGTTCTCGGCGCAGGCCGGCGGCAGTAGCAACAACGCTCTGTCCATTCCTTTCGCAGTAAATGCAGCAGAAGCACAGGCCGGTGCCTTCGTCTGGGTCGGATCCGGCTATAATATCTCATACCCGCTGGTCCACGAAGGCAACCCGGTTGGCCATACGATGGTCGGGATCGATCGGGGTTATGTGCGCACCACGATGGCCAGCATCTTTACTGATATTGGTATTTCCCTCTGTGTCGCCATACTTGTCGTTCTTGAACTAACCCTGATGGTACTCTCACTCACGGTTGCCCGGTCCATCAATCTGATGAAACGGTTCATGCGCGCGGTGAGCGAGGGTGACTTCTCAACCGCAATTCCAGCAGGTGGACGAGATGAT
The DNA here is from genome assembly GCA_026710105.1 of Alphaproteobacteria bacterium. GTDB lineage: Bacteria > Pseudomonadota > Alphaproteobacteria > Bin95 > Bin95 > Bin95. The sequence continues at coordinate 2,082 of JAPORR010000199.1, read as the reverse complement.
CTAGCCCGGGTTATTGATGCGATGAACGGTATCAATATCGAGATCAACCGGCGTTTTCATGCATTGGCGGCCACCCTCGGTACCGGGGGATTGGAGCGGCTGCGGGCTGGACGAGTGTTCGCCGAAACGGGCGCATCCCGCCCGGTTGAGGTGCTGCGCGCCGGGGATGTGCAATACCCGCTCTTCTTCTTCATTTTCGGCGTTGAACTGTCCCGTCCCTTCTTCCCGCTCTTCGTGCGCGACCTCTACGACCCTGCGCTTGGGCTTGATACCTCGATCGCCATCGCCATGCCGATGTCTGTTTGGGTCCTCGCCATGATCGTTACAACGCCGTTCGCCCCGAGGTTGATTCACCGGTTCGGCACGCGAAACACGCTGTTATTCGGCATGGCTCCGACCAGTATGGGGCTTATCGCGACGGCATTTGCACCAGGCTTTCTAGAACTCATTGCTTGGCGTTGCGCGACGGCGGCCGGTTTCGGCCTCGTTACCGCCGCAATTCTCGTCCGGCTAGCCATGGCAGCGCCGGAGCGGCGGCGGGCGCTCAATATCGGCGTGTTCGTGACCGCCACCGGCGGCGGCAGCATCTGCGCGACCGCTATCGGCGGTATTCTTGCCGAACATCTAGGCTACGAGAATACCTTCATCGTCGGAGCCGTCATCGTCTTCGTTGCGATGGTGATTGCATACGGTTTCCTGTCACCGGAGGAGGGAATAGGGACAGGAACAAGGTCTGAGGCTCGCATTCACCGTAGGAATTTCGGCATCTACGGCAATATGAGATTCGTGACCTTCATGGGGCTTTCGGCGCTACCGTCGCGTATCGTCCTCACCGGCTTCCTGTTCTTCCTCGTGCCGCTCTATCTGGACTCGCTCGGTTTCGGCGGCGCGGCCATCGGGCGCACAATGATGGTCTACTTCCTCGTGCTTCTGGTGATGAACCAGGTGGCGGCGCTGATAGCAGACCGTTTCCAGAACCACGGCATGCTGATTCTGGTCGGTGGGATTGCGGCAGCGGCCGGCTGCCTACTATTCGTGTCCACCAGTGACGCCCTACTGCTGGCCAGTGGTGTCGCGCTTATCGGGCTTGGCCAATCCTTCGTGATGACGCCGCAAGTGGCTGTGTTGCCGATCTATTTCAGGCATGAGACAGAGATATTCGGCACCGGCTCGGTAACAGCGGCGTTCCGAGTGGTGGAGCGCGCCGGCAGCATCGTCGGCCCTTTGCTGGCCGGCGCTATCGTCGCTTTCGCCGGACTAGAGCAGGCAGGCGGGCTGCTCGGTTACGGCATATTGGTGACGACGCTGCTACTGGCCTTGCTCATGGTCGTAGGTCTGTTCAAGCGCCAGCGCTAACTACGGCTTCGTGCTGCCTCAGCGAAACAGCGGCGCTCATCATGGCGCAAAAGCTCCAGAAGATGCAGCTTTGCCGGCGCAGTATGGCACGGCAGGCGAGGAATCTTCGGATATGCTTGGGGACTATGCCTTATATGCATGGCGAGAGTGCCCGTGACCACCCTGGCCCGACCGCTCAGGCTCTGGAGCGACCGCCTATGCTTCTGATCGAGACGCACCGCCATCTTGTCTACCGCCTGCTGCCGCAGCGCTGGTCGAACTGGTGGCGTCTGGAAGGGCGGCTGGAGGCGCAGCGCCAGCTCTACAATGCGGCGCTTGAGGAGGAGATTGACGGCCACCGCGAGATAGGTAGGTCGTTCCCCTATTTCGACCAAGACCTGACCGCCTGCCGGGCGGCCCTGCCTGACATGGCTGCGGTTTCAGTCGCCCTCCAGAGCGGGACTCTGAAACGCTACGCTTTCAAGGGCTGCTTCCGGCGCGTGAAGGCAGGAGCCGCCGCCTGGGCCGGCGGTGACAAGGCGGGCTTCCCCCGGTTCCAAGGCCGGAGGCGGTGCGACAGCCTCACTGTCGTCTCCGGCGTCAAGCTCAGGACCGAATGGCTTCTCGGCTTTGATCCCCTAGTCATCTTCCGCAAGGGCGGGAGCCTCTATAGCGAAGGCAAACCCGTCTCTGCGGTGCTGAAGCGCCGGGCTGGCAAGTGGGTTGCCGTGACCTGCTTCAAGGTGA
>JAPORR010000008.1 GCA_026710105.1 Alphaproteobacteria bacterium | reverse complement strand
AATTCCGGATCTGGCCGACGGGGAAATGGTGGCCGCGCTGGCCGCCTGCTGGGATCGGACACGCGCCATGGACGTCCCGCAGTATCGTGACGGCGAGTGCGAGGTCCGCCGGCTCTGGGACGAAGCAGTGGCGGAGGCGCTGGGATGGGATCTGGACTGGCTTTCCAGATGGCGCATGCTGCTGCACGACGAGCCGCACGTCAGAGGGCTGGGACGCGAGCAGTACGGGGAATGACGTCAGGCCGCCATGACTTTCCCCGCAGGAAGCTATTCCCCGTTATCCGCGTCAGCACGAACTCGCCGTCGCTCTCCGTGAAATCGGACGGGTTGAACGAACACTTTTCGTGATCGACTGGCTCCTCGATATGCCGACATGCAGCGCCGGGCTTGAAGTTCACGTAACCGCTCGGCTGGGATCACATCATCCTGTCGGGGGATTTCGGCGGGCATTCCGGTGCGGACGAGCGCCAAATCCCGTGACCTCTGCGCATCAGGTTGACAGGAAATCGGGGAACCTGAAAATGTTCCCTAAACGTTCCCCTCTCTTAGAGTAATCCTACATACAAACCTTCCGATTGGGCCTCATACGGTCGGCAGAATGTAATCCTTGAAATCTTCACGTAGTCTCGTTTTCAGCAGCTTGCCGGTAGCCGTATGCGGCAGTTCATCTACGAATACCACATCGTCCGGCTTCCACCATTTGGCGATCTTGCCGTCATACCAAGCGAGTAAATCGGCTTTTCCGAGCACCGCGCCTTCTTCTTTGACCGCGATCAGCAGCGGTCGTTCGTCCCAGTGCGGATGGGCGACAGCGATGACGGCAGCTTCGACTACCTCGGGATGATCGACAGCGATATTCTCTAGGTCGATGGAACTGATCCACTCGCCCCCCGACTTGATGACATCCTTGGTCCGATCAGTGATGCGCATATAGCCGTCACTGTCGAGAGTGGCGACATCGCCGGTGGAGAACCAGCCATCGGCGGTATGTGCGGACGACTCTGCCTGCCTGTGATAGGCGTTCGCGATCCAATAGCCGCGCACCTGCAGGTCTCCGAACGCAACACCGTCGCGGGGCAGTTCCCTGCCGTTATCATCCACGATGCGCATGTCTACGCCGAAGACCGGTCGGCCCTGTTTCTCGGCAAGGTCGAGCAGGGCGGCGTCGTCAAAGCCCTCATGCTTGGCGAGCGGCGTGTTGATCGTGCCAATCGGCGACATCTCGGTCATGCCCCAAGCGTGACGGACTATGGCACCATAGTCGCGCTTGAAGGTCTCGATCATTGAGCGAGGGCAGGCGGAGCCACCGATTACGACATTGGTGAGGGGGCGGATATGTCTGCCTGAGCGCTTTAGATAGTCGAGTAGCATCAGCCAGATGGTGGGTACGGCTGCTGTCATCGTCACGCCTTCGCTGGTAATCAGCGCTTGGAGGCTTTCGCCATCGAGATGCGGTCCTGGTAGCACCAGCTTCGCGCCCGCCAAGGTCGCAACATAAGGAATGCCCCAGGCATTCGCGTGGAACATCGGTACCACAGGCATAACCGTATCACGTGCCGAGATATTCATGCAGTCTGGGCCAAGGGCAGCGTAACTATGCAGGATATTGCCACGATGGCTGTAGAGTACGCCCTTGGGATTACCGGTCGTGCCGGAGGTATAGCAGAGCGAAGAGGCTGTCCGCTCGTCAAAGGTAGGCCAGGAGAATACCGGATCCTGCGCGGCGACGAGTGTATCGTAGGAGAGAAGATCGAAATGCTCGCTCTCCGGCAGACTGGCTTCGTTGCAAAGCACGACGACCGTGCGCACGGTCTCGGCGATTTCGGCTGCGAAACTCTCCAGCAGCGGCACGAAGCCTACTTCGACGAAGAGGACACGGTCCTTGGCGTGGTTGACGATATAAGCCAGCTGCTCGGGGTAAAGGCGCGGATTAATAGTGTGGCAGACCGCGCCGATCCCCGACACCGCATAGTAGATCTCGAAGTGCCGCTTCGTGTTCCAGGCCAACGTACCGACCGTGTCACCGAAGCCGATGTCGAGCTCGCCAAGTGCGTTGGCCAGCCGCTTGGCTTCGGCCTGGGCGTCGGCATAGCTGTAGCGGTGGAGGCCACCCATGACGTTATGCGTGACGATCTCTGTTCCGCCGTGATATTCGGCGGCGAAATCGATCAGGGACGAAATCAGCATCGGCCGGTCCATGATCAATCCGAGCATCAGTATTATTCCTCTCGAAGACTTGTGTCGACCACATTTATAGGGATCGTGACTTCGCGATATAAGCCCCTATCCTGGGGCGTCAGGGAGGACAGGGCTTGCCACCGACCTTCCCTGTATCAGGTACACGGTGTCATGACGGACGCTCTCTTCAAGCTCTATACTCGCGACATTCTCCGCCTTGCCGGAGGAATTACCCGCGTGGGGAAACTCAATGACGCGGACGGGGTAGCAACGCGCACCAGCCGACTCTGCGGCAGTGTGATGACGGTCGAGGTCTCAATAGCAAACGGCCGCATCGCAGATTATGCGCATCGCATCCAGGCTTGCGCCTTCGGCCAAGCGTCAGCGGCGCTGTTCGCGGAGGTAGCCCTTGGCCGAAGCGCCGGCGAGGTGGACGAAGGGTGTGCCGGTGTTGAAGCTTTCCTGAACGGCAGCCCGGCTCCTGTGGGTGTCTGGAGCGGGTTCGAATGCCTTGCGCCGGTGTGCGAGGTCACAGCACGTCACGGGGCGGTATTGCTACCTTTCGAGACAACGCTTGCTGCAATTCAAGCCGTCACGTAGCGGTTGACCGTGGTTTCAAAATGCGCGACAGCGGGTTCATTGCGGCCGATGGTGACATGCGCGTTCGCCCCAGACGTGAAACCCGCTTGGATCGTCTCGCCGGTCGGGAAGTCTTCCTCGATCACCGTGCGCATAGCAAGATCGACATTCTTGTCCCAATGTAGACGTGCTTTTTCGTTGCATGCCGGCTTAGGAATATAGAAATCGAACAGGATCGTCGAAGCGCTTGGGCCCCCACCTTGCTTGGGGAAACAGCGCCAGATTTCCATGTGGTCTTTCTGTACGATAAAGGCGGTGTTTGGAAAGAACATATAGACGAGCGCCGAATTATCGATGAGATCCCACTCCTCGCACGGCTTGTTCCGCATTTCACGGAGTTTGCGGCGCGGCAGCACTTCGCGCAAATGTGGCCCAAAACCGTCATAGAGGCAGAGATTGCCTATGAAGATCGGGCCGACGGTGTTCTCGTGCAGGAAGGGGAAGTGGTAGGGCTCAAGGAAGGTATCGACGGCGATCTTCCAGTTCATGGAAAAGTCGAAACGCCGAGTGGAGTAGGGCGTCCAGCGATCCAACTGGTAAGGCGCGAATTCAGGGCCCATGCCTTCGAGCAGTTCGTCCACATCGAAGGATTTGCCCGGTGCCGCCTGCACGAAAACCATGCCATACTTTTCAGCGACAGGTAGAGCTACTAGCTGGTGGCTAGCTCGCTCAATGCCCGGGAAATTGCGTTCGTCCGGCAGGCCGATCAGTCGGCCTTCGAGGTCGTAGGTCCAGCCGTGATAGGGACAGGTGAAGGACGCTGCACCACAGCCTCGGCCTTCAACAAGCCTCGCGCCCCTGTGGCGGCAGACATTCGCATAAGCCTGTAATTTCCTGTCGTGCCCGCGGACGACAAGCACCGGGATACCAGTTTCGTCGCTCGTGATCCAATCGCCGGGATTGGGCAGCAAGCATGATAGGCCGACGAACAGCGGGCGATGCCAGAATAGTTCCTGTTGCTCCCGTTCGGCTCGCTCGCGGCAAATATAGGCGCTGACCGGTTGCCGCACGACCTCGGACCAGACATCCGTCGTTCCCGCGTCGAGGTGCGCAAACAGCCTGCGCACCAATTTCCGTTGAAGCTCAGCTTGCATCCCGCTCTTCCCGTTTGGCCAGGGTCCACCAACGATCCAGTGCCGCCGGCGATGCCTTGTTCAGGGCTGTTCCTTCCCTGTGCGCGAGAGCTTCGACCCGGCGGAAACGCCTTTCAAAGCGAGTATTTGCCTCCCGCAATGCCGTTTCCGGGGCAACACCGAGTTTGCGCGCGAGATTGACGGCGGAAAAGATCAGATCGCCGATTTCGGCTGGAATATCGGCATCCGGCGCGGCTATTTCATCGAGTTCCTCTCGTACCTTGTCGAATACGGGTGCGGCGTTCGGCCAGTCGAAACCGATGCGGGCTGCACGATGTTGCAGCTTTTCGGCGCGCATCAGTGCGGGCAGGGCCAATGGCACGTCGTCCAGGGCGCTGGAGCGCACCGTCCCGGAGCTGACGACAGCCTTCCGTTGCCGCTCGCGCTCCTTGTGCGCCTCCCAATTAGCGGTCTGGGCGTCGGCGTCGACAACTTCGGCGCCGCCGAAGACATGGGGATGGCGCGCAATCATCTTGGCTGAAACCGCATTGACAACATCATTGAAGTTAAAGGCGCCGCGTTCCTCGGCCATGCGGGCATGGAATACGACTTGGAAAAGCAAATCACCTAGTTCCTCGCGTAAGGCATTTAGGTCTCCAACGCGGATCGCCTCAGCGACCTCATAGGCTTCCTCAATCGTGTATGGCGCAATGGTTTCGAAATTCTGCTTGATATCCCACGGACAACCGATGGAGGGGGCACGCAGAGTCGCCATAATTTCCAGAAGAGAATCAATAGGTTGAGATCCAATCATCGCATAATATATATTATGAGCAATTTTGGCTGGCGCATTGGGAGCCATCTCGAGAATCATGCCGTCAATGCCAGGTTCGACGCCTTCTGGTAGTTCGTCGGCTAGCGCTCGATAATCCATATGATGATTGAGGTGTGTCAGCACGACCCTGCCGGGTCGGAGTCGTTCTACCCACTCCAGGACGACAGGCAGGAATGCGTGATTGCCGCTCGGGAAATCCGCATGCCCGGCGCCTACAATCCAGGTCTCAATCCCTTCCAGCACCTCGAACGCAGCAGCATCCAGAGCCGAGACGTCGGTGCTGTAAGCGAAATTCCCGATCCTGAGCCCCGTGGACCAGCCTTGCCCATGCTGCTGCTCAAAGGCCTGGCACTGGACACCGGCTATTTCGAAGCGGTCTGTGACTGGATGTGGTCTCACGCAGGGTCGAAAATAAGGCGGCCCGTCGAAGGGTTCGGCGAACACATAAGGGAATCTTTGTTGGATTCGTTCGAGCACACCCCTTCGCCCGTAAATGTCCATGGGGCTCCCGCGTGCTGTGCAAAGCGACTTCAGATCGTCGATTCCATGGATATGGTCCGCATGGGCGTGCGTGTAGATGATTGCATCCAGACGTCCGCCGCCCGCAGACAACCATTGTTCGCGGAAATCCGGCCCAGTATCCACAACGATACGCCTGCCTTCCGCCTCGATCAGGATACAAGGACGCCGGCGGCGGTTGCGCGGGTCATCAGGGTTGCAGGCACCCCAGTCTCCGCTCGCCACTGGCACACCAGCCGAACCGCCGCAGCCGAGAATCGTTACTCGCAAGTCCGCGCTTTCGGGAACAGGCGGAAGAAATTGTCCGTGCTGGCCGCTGCGAACGCCTCTTCGGAAAGGTTTTTCAACTGCGCCACGACCGCCGCAGTATGAACGACATAGGCAGGCTCGTTGCGTTTACCCCGCATCGGAACTGGAGCCAGGAACGGCGCATCGGTCTCGACCAGCAGCCGGTCGAGTGGCACATCTGTCGTAATTTCGCGCAACGCCCCTGAATTCCTGAAAGTCACAATGCCTGAAAGCGAGATATAGAGTCCTAATTCGATGGCCTTGTCTGCCAATTCCCGTCCGCTACTGAAACAGTGCATCACGCCTGGAACCTGGCCCGACGCCTCTTCCTCAAGGATTGCCGCCGTGTCAACGTCAGCATTACGGCTGTGGACGACAAACGGAACCCCTCCGCGCCGCGCGGCACGGATATGGCGGCGGAAACTTTCCTGCTGATGCTCACGCGGGCTGCGGTCATAGTGGTAATCGAGGCCGGTTTCGCCAAGCGCAACCACCTTGGGATGCTCCGCAAGGACGACGAGACTATCCTCCTCTGGCAGCCCTTCGGTCGTGACATGGTGTGGATGCAGACCGATCGCACAAAACACGCTCTCATGGCGTTCCGCTAGCGTGATAACCGCCTCAGCCTGACTAGGACGGGTACAGATCGTCACCATCAAACCTACGCCAGCCTCTTTGGCGCGCGCTACCAGCGCATCCACCTCGCCCTCGAAGTCCGGGAAATCGAGGTGACAATGACTATCGACAAGCATCAGACGTCCTTGCCACTATAGCGTGGGAATACGCCTTGCGGCCCGGGCAGCGCTTTGCCGGGGTTCAGTGTCCCAGCTTTCCCGAACATAGCGTAATTGCGAGCATCCGTCGCCACCGCAAGCTGGTCGAGTATGCGATGGGACGCATCCGGCATGAATGGCAGGGTCGCCAGCGCCAAGCCCCTAATGGTCTCGGCGGCAACGAACAGCACCGTGCCCATCCTTGCAGGATCAGTCTTGCGAAGCACCCAGGGCTCCTCGCGGGCGATATAAGCATTGGCGCCGCGGACGACTCGCCAGATGTCCTCCAGCGCTTCGTGGAAAGCCTGGCGGTCCATCGCGCGCCGCAACGTCTCCAGCAGACCGCCAACCGCGCCAAGAAGCCCCTCATCTTCCGTAGAAAGGCCTCCTGGCTCCGGCAATGTGCCGCCGCAATTCCGGTCGATCATGGAAAGTGTCCGCTGCACCAGATTGCCATAATCGTTGGCAAGTTCCCCGTTCATGCGCTGGACCATCGAACGATGCGAAAAGTCCCCATCATTGCCGAAAGGCACCTCCCGCAGCAGGAAATAACGGATTTGGTCCAGCCCGTAGCGCTCGATTAGGTCATAAGGGTCGATAACATTGCCGAGCGACTTGGAAATCTTCTCGCCCTCATTGGTCCACCAACCGTGAGCAAACACCCGCTTGGGCGGTGCCATGCCGGCGGCCATGAGGAAAGCTGGCCAGTAGACTGCATGAAAGCGCACGATGTCCTTGCCGACCATATGAAGATCAGCGGGCCAGTAGCGAGTGAAAGAGTCGCTGTTAGTCTCGGGATAGCCGATCGCAGTGATGTAGTTGGTGAGCGCGTCCAGCCACACATACATGACATGGGCGTGGTCCCCGGGGACCGGAATGCCCCAATTGAAGGTCGTGCGGGACACTGACAAATCTTGCAGCCCCCCTTTCACAAAGCTGAGGATCTCGTTGTGGCGGCTTTGCGGCGCGATGAAATCGGGATTGGCTTCGTAGAAGGCCAACAGGCGGTCTTGCCATTCCGAAAGCCGGAAGAAGTAGCTCGGCTCCTCCACCCATTCGCATATGGCCCCAGTCGGCGCAATTCGGGTGCCGTTCTCCTGCTTCGTCACTTCGGACTCAGTGAAGAATGCCTCGTCGCGTACCGAATACCAGCCGGCATAAGTTCCCGGATAGATGTCTCCTGCAGCCACCAATGCGTCCCAGATGCCTTGGCTTGCCAGTTTGTGGCGGTATTCCGTTGTGCGAATGAAATCGTCATTCGAAATATGCAGCGCGTCCGCCAGGCGCCGGAAATTGTTCGACATGCGGTCGGTGAAGGGTTGAGGCGCTTCGCCAGCCACAGCCGCAGCCTTTTCAACCTTTTGCCCGTGCTCGTCCGTGCCGGTCAGAAACCGGACATCATGGCCATCGAGGCGCTTGAAACGCGCAAGCACATCACAGGCTAGAGTCGTATAAGCATGACCGATATGCGGCGCATCATTGACATAGTAAATCGGTGTGGTGATGTAGAATGGTGTGCCGTCGCTCATCGGGGGCGAACTTCCGGGTCCCGGAAAACGAACCGGTTTGTCCCATTTATGATTCTCGGAATCAAGCACCAGCGCCCTGCCCTTTACCGGCAGCCGTTCTGGCCAAGTTGCCGATAATCTCAAACAGCGTCTGCTGACGGTCTAGGGAAAGGGTAATACTGCGTTCCAGCAGGCGGGCAATATCCGCTTCGGTCTCCAGCCAGGCTGCACACGGGCCATCTGTCCGCAGGCGCTCCGCCAGACTCGCCATCAGAATGCGCCCGAAGGCCTGGAAATACCCAGGCTCCCGGGCATCGGTCACGGCAGTGGCAATATCGCCCAACGCCCTGCGGTTAATGTCAGGGAGGGAATCGAGGAGAGCGTCGACAGCCTCCTTGAGCGCGCGTCCGCCGAGTTGTTCTAGTCCCAGCGCTGCGCCGGGACTGCCGCCGGAAACGGCAAACAGGCGCGCACGCGCTTCTGCATCAAGTTCCGGGACAATATCTGCGAGTACCTCATCAAAGGCTGCCCGGTCCAGCGGAGCAAGCCGCAATATTCTGCAGCGTGACCGCACCGTTGGGAGAAGCAAGGATGGCCGATGGGCAACCAACAAAATCATAGCATTAGGCGGCGGTTCTTCCAGCACTTTCAGAGCGGCGTTCTGGGCATTCGGGTTCATGGAATCAGCCCCGTCCACGATCAGCCCGCGCCATGCCGACTCGCCGGGAGTAAGCCGCAGGAACCGGATCGCGTCGCGCATCGCGTTCACCCGGATCTCCCCGCGCGCACCCTCCGGCTCAACCGTCCGTAAGTCGGCATGGCCACCCGATGCAACGCGGCGGAACACCGGATTATCCGCCCTAAGGTGAAGTGGTCCCGCCTCAGCCTCTTGCGGAAGAAATTCGGATTGCCCTGCAAGGAGATAACGCATGAATCTGAACGCCAGTGTCGCCTTTCCGATCCCGCGCGGCCCTGCCAGAATCCAGGCATGATGCAGACGATCGCCCGCGACATCGGAGGCAAGCGCGCCCGCAGCGGCCAGATGGCCGACCAGCTTTTCCCGTTTTCTCGGCTCCAGCGGGTCTCCGGTAGTCATGACAGATCGAATCGTCTTGCGACAACGGCCCTGACAGCAGCCGCCACACTCTCTGGATCTTCTGCTGCATCAATGATTGTCACACGCTCGGGCTCCCGGTGTGCAATTGCCAGAAATCCCTCGCGCACGCGGAGATGCAGATCGTTATTCATTTCTTCATAACGACTTTGTCGGCGGTCCCGCGTCCTATCCCGTCCCGCCGCCACGGGAATGTCGAGCAACAGTGTCAGATCAGGCCGCAAGGCGCCGATGGCGAACTGGCGCAGGGCAGACTCGTCTTCGAGTGCGACGCCCTGGCCGTAGCACTGGTAAGCGATCGTCGAATCATAAAACCGATCGCAAAGCACCCATGTCCCGGAGGTCAGAGCAGGTCGGATACGCTTTTCGACATGCTCTCGGCGCGCGGCATAGTGCAGCATGGCTTCCGCTAGAGGGTCCCAGTCCGCCTTCTGCGCGACCAGAAGGGTACGAATCGCTTCGGCTTCATCCGTGCCGCCTGGTTCCCGCGTGCGAATGACAGGGACGCCCAACCCGTCCAGCCAGTTGGCAAGCCTTGCAATCTGGGTGGTCTTCCCGGCCCCGTCACCACCCTCGAAGGAGATCAGCTGCCCCATCACGCCGCGGGATCGAAGCCAAAAATCATGGTGCGCATCCGTTCGAAGACGCGCCCGAAAAAGCCAACCTGCTCGACATCCACACCGGCATAGAGCGGATGCTCCACAGACTGGATATCAGATCCCTCAAGGCGTAGGGTCGCGAGCTGTTGGCCTTTCACAACCGGGGCGACGATCGGTCCGGTCCATCTGACAGATGCCTTGAGGTCGGCGCGCGCCCGGCGCTTCAGTGAGAGCACCACATCACGGTCAGCAACCAGCGGTACCCGGTCCAGGCTTCCGAGCCAAACTGCTGCCGTTTCAACCGTCTCGCCTTTCTTGAAAAGTGGATAGGCGGCGAATTCCCGAAACCCCCACTCAATCAGCCGTTCCGCCTCCCGCGCCCGCGCCCGCGAGCTTTTCAACCCATTTAACACCAGGTAGAGGCGCCGCCCATCGCGCGCAGCCGAAGCGGTCAGACCATATCCCGACGCGTTCGTGTGGCCGGTCTTCAGACCATCGGCACCCAGGACGTTGCCCAGCAAAGGATTGCGGTTCGGCTGCTTGATCTTGCTAAACTCGAATTCGCGCTCTGCAAACATGCCGTAATACTCGGGAAACTCGGTGACGAGTATCTGCGCAAGGTGCGCAAGGTCGCGAGCGGAAATGACGTGCTCCGGATGCGGCCATCCGGTAGCATTTCTGAAACTGGCGCTGGCAAGGCCCAGCTCATGGGCTCGCATGGTCATGGTGGCTGCGAAGGCGTCCTCACTGCCGGATATCCCCTCCGCGAGAACAACAGAGGCATCATTTCCGGATTGGACGATAACGCCGCGCAGCAGATCCTCGACCGAGACGCGCCTGTTGACTCGCACGAAGGTCTTGGAGCCGCCCATCTTCCAGGCCTTGTGGCTGACCGGGAAGGTCTGATCCATCGAAAGCACGCCCGCCTTCAGCCGCTCGAAGACCATCAGTACGGTCATTAGCTTGCTCATCGACGCCGGGGGGAGCGGCTCCTCTGCATTCATGTCAAGCAGGACGGTACCCGTCGTCCCGTCGATGAGGATCGCGTTCGGTGCGATTGTCGTGTCCGCGTGTACAACCGGGGCTGCACACAGCAAGACGAGTGCAATAGATGTAACGAACCGCATGAAAATACCTCCTACCCGGTGGAGCGGACCACGAATGCATCCCGCGGCCCCTGGGCCTTGACCCGGGCCTGCAACGCTGCCGCCGACTGCCGGCTGCTCTCCGGCCCTATGCGGACGCGATGCAGGATCCTGCCATTGGCTGCCGTGCTGGTATGAACCTCGACGCGATCAAAATGGTACCTCAGTCTGTTCGCCATGGTCTCGGCGTTCCTGCGGTCGCGAAACGTACCGGCCTGCACATAATAGAAGCCGGGTCCGGGACTGCCGCCTCGAACGAACTGGGCGATGAGGCGATCCTGTTTCCGGGCCCCGCCGCCACTCTTCGCTATCTGGGCGACCTTGCGGCTCAGTTCGGGTAGCAATTCGACCCGTACCCTGGTGACGCCCTTGCGGCGGAAGCCAAGCTTTTCAGCAGCAGTGAGCGAGAGATCAATAATCCGCTCATTCGCGTAGGGACCGCGGTCATTGATACGCACGACTACGCTGCGGCCGTTGCCGAGATCAGTAACGCGCACCACGCTCGGCAGCGGCAGGACGCGGTGAGCTGCCGTCATCGCATACATATTGAAGACTTCACCATTAGCTGTCTGGCGGCTATGGAATTTATGTCCGTACCAGGATGCGATGCCGGTCTCGGAAAAGGTCTCGTACTCCTTGGGGCGGTACCAGCGTTCGGCGATCTTGTAGGGCTTGCCTACCTTGTAGCTGCTGACATTGTAGGTCAGCGCACGGTATGGCGATGCGGAAACGCCGAGGCGACGGTCAACGGTTTTTTCGCTGCGTTCTGCGGTTTTAGCTGTCCGCTGCGCCGGTTCCGGCGGCAGAGCGCAAGCCCCGATCGCAAGCGCCAGTAACAGCGGGAGGATGTGGCTCATCGACGCTCTCCCAAAGCATCCGACAACAACCCGACCGTAAGCGCATAGAGATTCGAACAATTGTAGCGCAATAGGCTTTCGTAGTTCCGGTAGATGAGGAAAGCCTTGCCGCCTGCCCCGTCCGGCATGAGCAACCTGGCGTCTATGTCCACAGCCGGCAGTGCGGTTCCGGAAAGGCGGCGCAGACCTGCGGCTTGCCAGTCGCCGAGGCGTCGAGGCGTCGTCGCACGTCGGAGCGCGCGGCACCCTTTCGCCTTGTGAGCGACCATCGAGTCGTAGTCCTGCCTTATAGTCTCGGTCACCTGCACTTCGCGCCCCCAAGTACGCGTATCCGCCCAAACGTGCTGGCTCAGATAATTGGCAATTGAGGCGAAAACATCGCCGAGATTGTTCCAGATGTCGCGCCGGCCATCGCCGTCGAAGTCCCGGGCGAATGCAAGATAGCTCGACGGGATGAACTGGGGATGGCCCATCGCGCCAGCCCAGGAACCCTTCATGTCTGCAAGCTCGATATACCCCTTGTCCACCATGTGCAGAGCATCTAGCAATTGCATCCGAAAGAACCGGGACCGCCGTCGGTCGAAAGCCAGCGTTGCCAGGGCTGGTACCACTGCTGTGTCACCTTTGACGGCACCATAGCGGGTCTCAATGCCCCAGATTGCTACAATAAAGCGCGGCTGCACGCCATAACGCTCCGACACTTGCTGCAGCAGACCGGCGTGTTCGGCCATCACCGCCCTCCCCCGCTTGATGTTACGCGGCGTAAGAAGACGGTTGCTGTAAGTTTCGAACGTCAGCTTGAGTTCCGGCTGCCGACGGTCCCGGTTCAGAACTGTTTCGAGTGGCTCGAGTCCTGTCAGCGCTGCGTCTAGCGTGGCCGGAGAGATCCCCTTTTCCGAGGCTTCGATGCGGAATTCGGCTAACCAGATAGCAAAGTCGTCCGCCGCTCGCCCGTTTCCTGCGGCGCAGAAAACCCCAGTTAGCACCAACAGCGTAACAGCAACACGCCACATCGCGTTCCCCTCGTTCGCGGGTGCGGCCTCCGGTGCCTCTAACGACTTTCGAGCTAACATATGGAGCTTATACACGTGACGGCCATAACCAGTTGGCCTCTGCATTGATTTCACG
>JAPORR010000161.1 GCA_026710105.1 Alphaproteobacteria bacterium | reverse complement strand
TGGCGGTGGGGGTGGGATTCGAACCCACGGTACGCTTGCGCGTACAACGGTTTTCGAGACCGCCCCGTTCAACCACTCCGGCACCCCACCGCTGACGGGTCATCAGGCTGCTACATACAAGCGGGGCCTCCAGCCGCCAACCTCTTTCTCAGCACCATCAACTGGTCTTGGCAACGGGTCCTGGCTGCGCAGCCGTGCTTGCACGTGGCCGCGCAGAAGGGTAGGTTGCCTCTCCTTTCGGGGGTCCGTAGCTCAGCTGGTTAGAGCGCCGTCTTGACATGGCGGAGGTCACAAGTTCAAGTCTTGTCGGACCCACCATCTCCCTGTTCTGCTCCCCTGTCCTGATGGTATTTTCCCGATGTTTGAAGGCTTTCAAGAGCGGTGGGTCGAAGGCGACGGGGTTCCCATCCACCTACTCCTCGGCGGCAGCGGCCCACCTGTTCTTCTGTTGCACGGCTATCCGCAGACGCATCTCATCTGGCATGAGGTGGCGCCCCAGCTGGCGACGCGCTTCACAGTGGTGTGCCCCGACATGCGCGGCTACGGGCGAAGCGGCAAGCCTGCGAATGATAATGAGAATCGCCCCTATTCTAAACGGGCTATGGCGGCGGATATGGTGTGCATCATGGAGCGTCTCGGCCATGAGCGATTCTGTCTCGCAGGGCACGACCGGGGCGGGCGCGTTGCTTACCGCCTCGCGCTAGACCATCCGGAGCGGGTCGCGCGCATCACGGTGCTCGACATCGTGCCGACGCTGGAACAGTTCGAACGGCAGGGGTGGCACGGCGGCATGGATTTCTTCCACTGGTATTTCCTCGCCCAGCCGGCGCCCTTCCCAGAGACGATGATTGAGCGTGACCCGGACTGGTTCCTCAAAAGCCTGATGGAGCGCTGGTCGGGGACGAATTGCTTCGCCGAGGCGGCGATGGCGGACTATCTGGCTGCCTTCCGCGATCCGGACACCATCCGCGCGACCTGTGACGACTACCGCGCCGGTGCTACTATCGACTGTGCGCTCGATGCGGCTGACCGCGCAGCAGGACGGCGCATCGCCGCGCCGCTGCTGGCACTCTGGGGCACGAAGGGGCGTCCGCACAAGCGCGAGTCGGTGCTCGAAATCTGGCGCCGCTGGGCGGATCAGGTGGAGGGCGAGGGTCTGGCCTGCGGCCATTTCCTGCCGGAGGAAATGCCGGCGGAGACGGCCGGGCGCCTGGACGCTTTCTTCTCGCTGGCCTGACCCGCCTGACCCTGCTATAGATGCGCGCGGAGACCGGCGGCGGGCGGACCCCTCGCCAACCCGGTCAGGTCCGGAAGGAAGCAGCCGTAACGAGTTTCCGGTCCGGGTCGCTTGCCGGCCTCCACCTTTCTGCGACATCTCGAGCTTTCCCAACTCGGGTGCTCCCAACGGGGTCGGCCGATGCGCTAGACTGGCGGCGATGAGCGATACTTCTGCCGCCTACCGGGTGCTGGCCCGCAAATACCGGCCTGCCACCTTCGCCGACCTTATCGGTCAGGACGCGCTGGTGCGCATTCTCACCAATGCGATCCGGACGAGCAGGATCGCGCATGCCTTCATGTTCACCGGTGTGCGTGGTGTCGGCAAGACGACAACGGCGCGGATACTAGCGCGTGCGCTCAACTGCCTCGGGCCCGACGGCAAGCGCGACGGACCGGCGGAGGATCCTTGCGGGCGCTGCGAATCCTGCATCGCCATCGCCGCCGACCGGTATGTTGATGTCATCGAGATGGATGCGGCCTCGCATACCGGCGTGGACGATGTGCGCGAGATCATTGAGGCGGCCCGCTACCGGCCGGTCTCGGCGCGCTTCAAGGTCTATATTGTGGACGAGGTTCACATGCTTTCGCGCCAGGCCTTCAACGCGCTTCTGAAGACGCTGGAGGAGCCGCCGGAGCATGTAAAATTCATCTTCGCGACGACCGAGATCCGCAAGGTACCGGTTACGGTGTTGTCGCGCTGCCAACGCTTTGATCTGCGGCGCGTCCCAGTCGAGATGCTGGAGGCACATTTCGCGGCAGTTATCGCGAAGGAGGGCGCGGAGATCGAGCCCGAGGCGCTGGCGCGGATTGCGCGCGCTGCCGACGGCTCGGTGCGCGACGGCCTCTCCATGCTCGACCAGGCCATTGCCGAGGCCCATGGCGGCATGATTGCGGCGGACGCCGTGAACGAGATGCTCGGGCTCTCCGACCGGCTGGACATTTACGACCTGTTCGAGGCGCTGATGCGCGGCGAGCCAGCAGCGGCGCTGGCCCAATTCGACGAAATGTACCGGGCTGGTGCCGATCCGGGTCTCGTGCTGCAGGACATGGCAGAACTTGTGCATCGGCTGACCCGCTCCCTGGTCGTGCCGGCGGCGTCGGCGGACGCCGCGCTGCCGGAGGCGGAGCGAGTGCGTGGTCGCAAGCTCGCCGAGGCACTGTCCATGCCGGCGCTCACCCGCGTCTGGCAGCTTGTGCTGAAGGGCATCCAGGAAGTGAACGCCGCGCCGTCGGCGAAGCCTGCCTTCGAAATGGCGTTGATGCGCATCGCTTATGCCGCTGGCCTGCCGACGCCGGCTGAGGCGATCGCGCAGCTTCGTGCCGCCTCGCCAGTGACGCCGCCCCCGCCGACACTCCCACTGCTCGCCGGGGAGGAGACGACCGCGCCTGCGCCGCCCATTGAAGCAGCCGGCGAGACCGCAACGCCAGAAGAACCCAGCACCGTTGCGCCGCCCCGGGGAGCTCCTGCTCCGGATGCGCCGCTCGAACTCACGGATTTCAATGCCGTTGCGACGCTGTTCGAGGAACGGCGCGAACCGCGCCTCCATTCACACCTGATCCATGACGCGCATCTCGTCTCCTTCCAGCCGGGCCGCCTCGTGCTCAAGCTCGGGGAGCGAGCGCCGCACAATCTCGCCGCCGAGATCGCGAAGCGCTTGATCCGCTGGACTGGCCAGACCTGGGCGGTATTGGCGGTCGACGAAGACGGGGACGCCACGCTGGCGGAACAGTATGAAGACGCCCGGCGGGACCTGTTCGAGCGTGCCCAGCAGCACCCGCTCGCGCAGCGCACGCTGGAAATCTTTCCTGACGCTGCTATTGCCGACATACGCCCGATCCAGCCGAGCGAGGCGCTGGTCGAGCCTCCCGAGGAGCAGGACGACAAGCGATGAAGAATCTCGCCAACATGATGAAGCAAGCCCAGGAAATGCAGGAGAAGATGGCCGCCATGCAGGACGCGCTAGCAGACCATGAAGTGGTAGGCCGGGCTGCCGCGGGCATGGTGGAGGTGCGCATGAACGCCAAGGGCGAATTGCTGGGCCTCAAGGTCGATCCGAGCCTGATCAATCCAGCTGAGGCCGAGGTGATGGAAGACCTGATTGCTGCGGGCTTCAATGATGCGCGCGCCAAGGCAGAGGAGCATGCGCGGGAGGAAATGCGCAGATTGACCGGTGGGCTGGAGCTGCCGCCGGGCTTCAGGCTGCCGTTCTGACATGCCGCCTGGTGATCTCGAGACGCTGATCCGCCTGCTTGCCCGCCTGCCGGGGCTTGGCCCCCGGTCGGCGCGCCGCGCCGCGCTGCATCTCATCAAGCGACGTGAAGGCCTGATGGCGCCACTCGCCCGCGTCATGGAGACAGCATCCGCCTCGATCGCTGTCTGCTCCGAATGCCGCAATCTCGACACGACCGACCCCTGCGGCATATGCACTGATCCGTCGCGCGACCCGTCGACGCTCTGCGTTGTGGAGGACGTGTCTGACCTCTGGGCTCTGGAGCGGACGGGCGCCTTTCGCGGCCGCTACCATGTGCTGGGCGGTGTGCTTTCCGCGCTCGACGGCGTCGGCCCGGAAGAGCTCGGCATGTCGGCACTCGTCGCGCGCGCCGGCGCTCCTGGCATTGTTGAGGTTGTGCTTGCCACCGGCGCCACCGTCGAGGGCCAGACCACAGCGCATTACTTGGCCGAGCGTCTGGGCGGCTGTGGCGTGTCCATAACGCGCCTTGCTCACGGGGTTCCAGTCGGTGGTGCGCTGGATTATCTGGACGACGGCACGCTCACCACGGCGCTCCGCGCCCGCCGGGCGCTATGACGCGTGCGACTCGCGCACGTGGCGGTGGGCTGTGCTGGTCCCGGCCCGATGCTCAGCGGGACAAGGCGGCCTGGCGGATGAAGGGGCGGCTTGCCAGGCTAGGTCTTGGCGCGGTCCTGGTCGCCGGCCTATTCGCGTCGGTCACCGCCTGCTTAGCGGTGCCATCGGTAGCGCCGCCCCCCGTTCCGCGCAGCGCGCCGGTGCTGCCACAGACTGGGTCCGGCAATCTGGAAGACGCCGGACGGCAGGCGTTCAAGGAGGCACTCGACGCTGCTTCGCAGGGTAGATGGCGGCAGGCGGCCCTGAGCGCGGAACGGGTGGGGCATCCTATCGCCGCTGCGCTGATCGAATGGCAGCGCCTGCGGAACCCGGAAGCCGCCGCCACTTTCGCCGAAATCGTGGCGTTCCTAAAGATCTATTCGGGTTGGCCTGGCCGAGTGGCGCTTCTCCGGCGGGCCGAGGAGCTGATGCCGGAGGCCTGGCCAGACCAGGAGGCTCGTGCCTGGTTCGCCCGTTTCCCGCCGGTAAGCGGCCCCGGCAAGCAGCGCTTTGCAGAGGCGATGATCGCCGATGGCGCGGCAGAGGTTGGCGCCCGGATGCTCCGGGACGCATGGGTCGCAGGCGACTTTCCTGCCGGTCTCGAGCAGCATTTCCTCGAAAGGCATGGCGCTATTCTCAATGTCGAGGACCATAACCGCCGGCTCGACCGGTTGCTCTGGGACGAGCGCCGTGGTCAGGCCCGGCGCCAGCTCCGCCGTGTCGGCAAAGCGGAACGCCGACTGGGTGAGGCGCGGCTCCGGTTAATGGAGCGCCGGCAGGGCGTGGACTGGGCGCTCCGGCAGGTGCCGTCCGCCCTACAGGCGCATCCGGGCCTGCAGTTCGAGCGCATACGCTGGCGCCGGCGCGCCGGCAGGCATGAAGGCGCCCGCGACTTGCTGCTTAACCGGCCCGTGGAACTCGGCCGCCCCGGCAAGTGGTGGCGTGAGCAGAACTACCAGATCCGTGAAGCGATCAGGCATCGCCTGTTCGCCGACGCCTACGCCATTGCCTCGCGGCACGGACAGAAGGAGGCTGGTCCGTTCTCCGAGGCCGAATGGCTTGCAGGCTGGCTTGCGCTCCGCTTCCTTGACCGACCGGATGCTGCTGCGGAGCATTTCCGGGCCATGTATGATCGGGTGCGCTACCCGATCAGCCGTGCCCGCGCTGCCTACTGGTCCGGCCGCGCCGCCGCTGCGATCGGCGACCGTGACGCGGCCGCGGAGTGGTTTCGCCGTGCGGCCCGTCATCCAGCGACTTTCTACGGGCAGTTGGCCGGCACGGCCGTTTCCGTCGAACGTCGATTCCCGGCCGCCGTGCCGTCTGTTTTGCCGGGAGAGCAGGAGCGCTTTCAGGCGCGCCCGCTGGTGCAGGCGGCACGCCTGCTCGGCGAAACCGGCGACTTCGAGACAATGGCAACTATAGTCACCCATCTGAGCCGTCGGGCCAGCACGCCGGCGGAGCATCTACTTGTGAGCCGATTGGGGCTGGCCTACGGCGCCCCGCATATCTCGATTGATGCCGCAAAGCGAGCCTGGCGCAACGGCACGCCACTAATAGCCGAAGCCTATCCGCTGGCCTTCGACGCGGAGGACACCGCCTCGGTGTCCGGTTCGCCCGAGCTTGCCCTGCTGCTGGGACTGGCGCGGCAGGAAAGCGAGATGAACCCGCAAGCGGTTAGCCGGTCCGGTGCGATGGGGCTCATGCAGTTGATGCCGGCCACGGCGCGGCAGGTCTCCCGCAGCCTGGGCATGGCCTATAGCCGGTCCCGGCTCCGGGAAGACCGACGCTACAACATCATGCTCGGCAGCATCTATCTGGCAGGCTTGCTGGAGACGTTCCGGGGCGACCGCGCGCTTGCGGTCGCGGCCTACAATGCCGGGCCGAACCGAGTCCGCGCCTGGCTCCGGACTTATGGTGATCCTCGTGGCGGTAGGGTCGATCCCATAGACTGGATTGAGCTCGTGCCCTTCGCAGAAACCCGCAACTACATCCAGCGCGTCCTCGAAAGCGCCGTCGTCTATCGCCATCGGCTGAACACCCCGACGGATTCTGCCGCTGTCCCGTCAGTGGCCGGCACGACCGTGGCTGATTGAGGGGGTGCGCAAACCATTGCCCTACCTTACCCCTGGCTGGTAGGGGCACCGTAAGGCAGCGGTCCATCTTGACCAGGTTCCTTGACGGCGGGAATGGAAGCCCGGAGTTTACCGCCTTTGATAAGTGGAGCCAGCCGATGCTCAACGACGACGCCCTCGACCTGATTTTCCGCAAGGCCCGCACCCACAATGCCTGGCGCGACCGCTCGGTGACTGACGATGACATTCGCCGCATATACGAGCTGGTGAAGTGGGGGCCGACCAGCGCCAATATGTGCCCGGCGCGCTTCGTATTCGTGCGCTCGCGTGAGGCCAAGGAAAGGCTTGCGCCGGCGCTGTCCTCCGGCAATCTGGAGAAAACTATGGCTGCTCCGGCGACGGCCGTGATCGGCTATGATGTCAAGTTCTTCGAACGCATGGACTATCTCTTCCCGCACAATGCCGCCATGGCCGACTTCTACCGCAACGGTCCGGAGGCGGCAGAGGATGCTGGCTTTCGCAACGGCACGTTGCAGGGCGCTTATTTCATGATCGCGGCTCGCGCGCTCGGGTTCGATATCGGTGCCATGTCCGGTTTCGACAAAGACAAGGTGACCGCCGCCTTCTTCGCCGGCACAAGCGTCAAGGCAAACTTCCTCTGCAATATCGGCCATGGGGACGAATCAGTACTGTTAGAACGCCACCCGAGGCTCGATTTCGATGAGGCCTGCTGCTTTGTGTGATTGCTGGCGGGCCGCATGATAGACCACGGCAATCGCTTGAAGTGAAGTGGTGGTGCGTTTGATAGCGGAGAAGAGGTATTCGTCTCATGTTGCTGATTGTCTTCTGCCTTTGAGGCTTGCCTTTGGTGGCCTTGAAGACATTGATTGCGGCGCATGATGTTTGTGGGTGCGGGTCTGAGACGCCTCAGGTCGTTATGGTAGACGATGTCCATGACCCCGTGCGGTCGGTTCATGGGCGCGCGCAGCAGTTCAAGCGATTGCCTGGCGTGATAGACGGCTGCGTTGCAGGTCCAGCAGTGGCTGCCTATGATGCGCCGCTTCCTGCTACCGGTCCCTTCCCATGCTGACCTCGCTTCGACAAGGTGCCGCTTCCTGGCTCGCCAAGATACTCTTCGGCCTGCTGATCCTGAGCTTCGCTGTGTGGGGTGTGGGCGACTACCTGTCGCCGGATGTGGACGATGCCGTGGCCAAAGTCGGCGAGTCTGAAATCGGCGCCGAGGAGTTCAGGCGCGAATACTCCCGCCGATTCAACGAATGGCGTCGGCGTCTTGGCGGCAATGTCACCCCGGAGCTCGCCACGCAGCTGGGCCTTCCTGAGGAGGTTTTACGGGCAGTCATCCGACGCCGGTTGGTGGAAATCGAGGCGGCTCGGCTCGGCCTTGAGGTCGGGGATGGTCAGGTCCGCCGCGCTATAGAGGCAGACCCCAATTTCGGCGGGCGCCTGGGTGGCTTCGACCGTGCTCTCTTTGAGCGCGTACTGCTTACCAATGGTCTGAGCGAAGGCGAATTCGTCACCATGCTCCGCCGCGACATATCGAGGCGCCAAGTGGACGGGTTGGTCGCGCGCAATGTCCGCGCATCCCGCAGCATGGCCGAAGCGGTGCATCGCTACCGCATGGAGACGCGCAAGGCGGTGCTGATCCGTGTCCCGCAGGACGTCGCTCTTCCGGAGGACCCGGGCGAGGAGGAATTGCGCGCCTGGCATGAGGCCAATGGAACAGAGTTCATGGCGCCGGCTTACCGCGCCGTCACCGCGATCGTACTCGATCCCGACCTCTGGCTGGACCGGGTGGATGCCGACCCGGCCCTCGCGCGGGACGCTTATGAAGCGCGTATTGAAGACTTCACCGTGCCGGCGACCCGACGCGTTCAGCAGGTGCTGTTCGACGACGAAGCAAAGGCGCATGAATTGATGCTTCGGCTTGCTGCAGGGGCCGAACTGGAGCAGGCGGCCGGGACCGTCGGTGCGGCGGTCAGCGACCTCGGCGCCGTTTCACGTGACCAGCTGCCGCAATCCGCCTTGGCGGAGGCGGTGTTTGCCCTGAACGAAGAAGGGGTTGCAGGCCCGGTGGAGACGCCGCTCGGCTGGCATGTGCTGGCCGTGGACCAGATCGCCGGGGAAATGGTGATTCCTTACGAAGATGTCCGGGAAGGTCTGGAAAGGGAGGCCGCCCGCGAGATCGCGATAGAGCGGCTGGCGGACTTGGCGAATGATTTGGACGACCAGCTCGGCGGCGGCGCGACATTCGAGGATGCCGCTGGTGCCCTGGACCTGCCGCTGCTGGAACTCGAAGCGGTCGATGAGTCTGGTCGCGACCGCGCCGGCGAACAGCCCGAGGGCCTGCCGGCAGAACCAAACTTTCTCCGGACAGTCTTCTCCACGCCTGTTGGAGAGGACAGCCTGCTCGGTGAACTGGGCGACGGAGGTTATTTCGTGCTTCGAGTGGAAAGCGAGACGCCGCCGGCCGTGCGGCCGTTCGAGGAAGCAAGGCCCCTCGTTTTGTCGGCCTGGCGCAACAACCGGCTCAATGAAGCGGCCAGGGCTAGAGCGGAAGCGCTGGCGCAGCAATTGCGGGAGGGCCGCCCCCTTACCTCCGTTGCAGACGGGCTCACGGTGATCGAGACCGGTCCCTTTTCACGCACGGAAGCGGCGCCGGATTCGGGACGGTCGCGTGAGATCGTCGAGGCGGTGTTTACAGCCGAGCGGGGTGAGGTTGTGGTGGCAAGCGCCGGCAGCGGCTATGCGATCGCAATCGTCGAGGATATCGAGCCGCCACCCTATTCTGAGGAAGAGATCGGGACGATCAGAGAGCAGCTTTCGGCTGAAATGGTCGAAGATGTCTGGCGACAATTTCATGCTGCGTTGGAGGATCGGTTCGGGGTCATGGTCAACAGCGATCTGCTCGCGCAGTTCAACTGAGCAGTAGACCGGATACGACCAGCCGTGCTCAAGCCTGCTGATTTTCCCTCCTTCGGGGCCCGCTACAGTTCCAGCAGCCCGCAACTCGTCTGGACAACCCTGGTCGCCGACCTTGAAACGCCGGTCTCGGCAATGCTCAAGCTGTCCGCTGGGCGTTCTAACTGTTTTCTCCTTGAATCAGTTGAAGGCGGCGCCGTGCGCGGCCGTTATTCATTTATCGGCCGCGACCCGGACATCATCTGGCGTTGCCACGGCGACACCGCCGAGATCAACCGCAATGCCTTGGACGATCCGGGCCGGTTTCAGCCTTGCGCCAAAGGAGCGCTCGATTCGCTACGCGATCTGGTCGAGGAATGCCGCATAGATGACCTGCCGGACGATCTGCCGCCTATGGCAGCAGCGCTCGTCGGTTATATGGGATACGACATGGTGCGGCTCATGGAGCATTTGCCAGACGAGCCGCCCGACCCGATCGGCATTCCGGACGGGCTATTTGTTCGCCCCACCGTCATGGCGGTGTTCGACCTGATCAAGGATCGCATTTCGCTCGTGACGCCGGTCTGGCCGGATGACAGTATGACCGCCGAGACGGCCTGGGTTCGTGCCGAGGAACGGCTTGCCGCGGCGCTGGCCGATCTTGAGGGCGCCGCCATTGACCGCCGTGAGAGCGGCGCTGCGGCACTCGGCGACGCAGTGCCGCGTTCCAACATGACACGGGAGCGGTTCTACGAGGTCGTCGAAACGGCGCGCGACTACATCCATGCAGGCGATGCCTTCCAGATCGTGCCGGCGCAGCGCTTCGCCATCGATTTCGCGCTTCCGCCCTTTTCGCTCTACCGCGCGCTGCGCCGCCTGAACCCTTCGCCCTTTCTGTTCCATCTCGATTTCGGTGCCTTTGCCATTGTCGGCTCCAGCCCGGAAATCCTGGTGCGGGTACGGGATGGGCGCGTGACCATCCGGCCACTGGCCGGGACCCGCCCGCGCGGCCGGGACGCTGTCGAAGATCGCCACCTTGCGAACGAATTGCTGAACGACCCGAAGGAGATTGCCGAGCATCTGATGCTGCTCGATCTTGCCCGCAACGATGTCGGGCGGGTGACCCGCATCGGCAGCGTCGAGGTAACGGAGCAGTTTGAGATCGAATACTACTCCCATGTCATGCATATCGGTTCCGAGGTGCAGGGCGATCTCGACCCTTACTACGATGCGATAGGGGCGCTGGTGGCGGGCTTTCCGGCCGGCACCGTTTCCGGGGCGCCGAAAGTACGGGCGATGGAGATCATCGACGAACTAGAACCAGAGAAGCGCGGCATCTATGCCGGCTGCATCGGCTATTTCGCAGCGGACGGCTCCATGGACACCTGTATTGCGCTGCGCACGGCGCTGGTTAAAGACGACGTGCTGTATGTGCAGGCGGGCGTGGGCGTTGTCGCCGACAGCGACCCGGAGATGGAATACAAGGAAAGCTGGGACAAGGCCCGGGCGCTGATGCGCGCGGCGGAGGAGGCTGTTCGGTTTGCCGCTCATGTGCAGCCGTCCGGGGCCAATCTGCCAGATTCGCCATTGAACCGCGGCTAGAATCGGGAGTAGCCAAAGGGCCTGACCAATCTGGATCAAATGCAGCCCATGGTGACCCTCTTCCAGCAAGCCGCAATCGACGACACCTATACCGCTGAGCATGTGGAAGTGCTCGAAGGCCTGGAGCCGGTGCGGCGCCGGCCCGGCATGTATATCGGCTCGACCGACGAAGCCGGGCTCCACCATCTTGCAGCGGAATTGCTAGACAACGCCATGGATGAGGCGATTGCCGGCCATGCGGACCGCATCGAGTTCTCTCTGGACAGCGAAGGCTGGGTCGAGGTCCGGGACAACGGGCGCGGCATCCCGGTGGACCCGCATCCCAAGTTCAAGGACAAGTCCGCGCTGGAAGTGATCATGACAACTCTCCACTCCGGCGCGAAATTTGATGACCGGGCCTACCGTGCGGCCGGCGGTCTGCACGGCGTCGGCGTATCGGTCGTCAACGCGCTCGCCGCTGAGCTCGCGGTGGAAGTGGCGCGTGACCGTATGTTGTGGCGGCAGACCTATGCGCGCGGCGCGCCCACCTCGGCGCTTGAGAAAGTGGGAACTTCACGCAATCGGCGCGGCACGACAGTGCGGTTTCGGCCAGACCCCGACATTTTCGGCGCTGCCGCCCGGTTCCGGCCCGAGCGGCTGTTTCGCATGGCCCGCTCCAAGGCCTGCCTCTTCGCCGGTGTGCGCATTCTTTGGCGCTGCGACCCGCAGCGGCTCGCGGCGCACTCCGAAACGCCCGCCGAGGCCGAATTGCATTTCCCCGGTGGCCTTGCGGACTTCCTCGACCTTGCGACGGGCGCGCGGGCGCGCATCGCCGATAAGGTCTTTGTCGGGGCGGTGGATTTTCCGGAAGAAGCGGGCAGAGTCGAATGGGCCCTCGCCTGGCTCGCCGACGGCGAAGGCTTTTCCCATACCTATTGCAATACGATCCCGACACCGCTCGGCGGCAGCCATGAGGCAGGGTTGCGTCAGGCGCTGACTCGAGGGTTGCGCGCCCACGGAGAGCGCGTCGGCAACCGCAAGGTCGGCAGGATCAACGCCGACGACGTCATAGGCGGGGCGGGCGTTATGCTGTCCGTCTTCATCCGCAACCCGCAATTCCAGGGCCAGACCAAGGAAAAGCTTGAGAGCCCCGAGACACAGCGTCTGGTCGATCTCACGGTGAAAGACCGCTTCGACCACTGGCTTGCCGCCGATACGGCCGCTGCCGATGCGGTGGCCGCCTTTGCCATCGAGCGTGCGGAGGAGCGTCAGCGCCGGCGTGACGAACGCGATCGCAGGCGCAAGGCGAACGGCAATCGACGCGCGCGCCTGCCCGGCAAGCTCACCGACTGCTCCCGGCGCGAGCGCGATGGGACAGAAATCTTTTTGGTCGAGGGCGACTCCGCCGGCGGGTCGGCGAAGCAGGCACGGCAGCGCGAAATGCAGGCGATCCTGCCACTGCGCGGCAAGATCCTGAATGTGGCAAACGCCGCAGATGACAAACGTCGCAACAACCAGGAGATTGCCGACCTCAAGCTGGCGCTCGGCTGTGGCACCGGCGAGGATTATTGCGACGACGAGCTGCGTTACGAGCGGGTCATCATCATGACCGACGCGGATGTGGACGGCGCGCATATCGCGTCGCTGCTGATGACCTATTTCCTGCGCGAGATGCCGGGGCTGATCGGGAACGGGCGCCTCTATCTGGCCCGTCCTCCGCTTTACCGCTTGAGTGCGGGCGGCGTCACAGCCTATGCCCGCGATGATGCACACAGAGTCGAGCTCTTGGAATCGATCTTTAAGGGCAAACGCAAGGTGGAGGTGTCGCGCTTCAAGGGCCTTGGCGAGATGCCGCCCGGCCAGCTCCGGGAGACCACCATGGACCCCGGCCGCCGCAGCCTGCTGCGTGTGGAGTTGGAGCCGGAAGAGTCTTTCGAAACCATGGAGCGATTGATGGGCCGTAACCCCCGCCATCGCCTCGCCTTCATCCAGGAAAACGCGGCCTTCGCGGGCGAGCTGGATGTCTGAGCGGGTTTCCACGCGCTAGCCCTCGGCGAGGGCCGACCCGCATCTTGAAATTCCGGCATGTATCGCTTAATTCTGCCCTCCTCCCTGTTATGACTGGGCCACGTCCTGAGGAGTCGAACAGGCTCAACTCGGTTCTGTGGGTGTGGCGCGCGCGTTGAACGACCGCAACTGAGGAATTCGCTGTGGAACGTGCAGACC
>JAPORR010000229.1 GCA_026710105.1 Alphaproteobacteria bacterium | reverse complement strand
TGTCGAGAGATGGTGAGTTCTGATATGCGGGTGCGATATGTGTTTTTCATGGTCACGCACCGGGCATGAAACCCATGCCTGAAGACCATTGCCTCGATTTCAGGTGTCTGATCGTACGTCATCAGGAAGTCGGATGTCACATCCGCAAGTTGTTCGAACAGGCGGGCGTAGTCGATGTCGTTGTGCGTGTATAGCCGCATACCGGCCCGCTTGCCGCCAATGGTATAGGGCGGGTCCACGAACAGCACCGCGCCATCTGGCGGGGCTTCCAGAACCTTCATGCCGTCATCATGTCGAATTTGGATCTGGTGCGCATGGGTGGCGATGACAGCCAGCCGCCGGGCAAGCGTTTCAGGATACGCAAAGCCGCCTGATATGGTTACTTTGCGGTATAAGCTCCCATACTCGCCCTGTAACGGGAGCCATTTTGATGCGTCCCGAGCCCAATAACACGCCCCGGACCGTTGCCTTGTTCGCGACCTGTCTGGCCGATCTCCTGCGCCCCTCGGTCGCGTTTGCGGCCGTACGGCTGCTGGAAGCGGCGGGGTGTCGCGTGGAGGTGCCGGCGGCGCAGACCTGCTGCGGCCAACCGGCCTATAACAGCGGCGACCGCAAGCGCGCAGTGCGTATTGCGCAGCGCACAGTGCGGGCCTTTCGTGGTTATGAGTGGATCGTTGCGCCGTCCGGCTCCTGCGCTGGAATGCTGCGTCGTCACTATGCCGAGCTCCTCGGAGGCGACGACGAAGGCTTTGGTGAGCGAGTCTGGGAGCTGACCGCCTTCCTGGTCGATATCTGCGATTTCGAGGATGTGCAGGCCCGCTGGCCGATGACTGCCACCTATCACGATAGCTGCGCAGGGTTGCGCGAACTCGGCGTGAAACACCAACCGCGCGCCCTGCTGGCGAAGGTTGAGGGCCTGACACTCGTCGAATTGCCTGATGCGGAAGTGTGTTGCGGCTTCGGCGGCGCATTCTGCATCAAATATCCGGATATCTCGACCGCCATGGTGAGGGACAAGACTGCCGCCGTGACGGGCACGGGGGCGGGAGCGCTGCTTGCCGGCGATCTCGGCTGCCTGATGAACATGGCCGGGTGCCTCTCGCGCGAGGGCCGCAGGATCGAGGTGCGCCATGTAGCAGAGGTGCTGGCCGGCATGACGGAGGAGATCCCGCCATTATGAGCTTCGCCGGGCCTGCCAATTTCCGCGCCAGCGCAGCCCGCGCGCTCGCCGACGAGCCGTTGCAGCAGGAGCTCGCCAAATTCAGCCGTGGCTTCCAGGTCCGGCGGGTCGAGGCGGCGGCGCGGTTGCCGGAATTCGAAGCGCTCAGGGATCGGGCGCGCGACATCAAGGACCACTGCCTCGCCCATCTCGATTTCTATCTGGAGCGCTTCGAGCAGAACTGCCGTGCTGCTGGGGGCCAGGTCCACTGGTGCGCGACCGCCGAGGACGCCCAGCGCGCGATTCTCGCCATCTGCCGCCGGCTCGGGGCAAAGACCATAGCGAAGGGTAAGTCAATGGTCTCAGAAGAGATCGGCCTCAATGACTTCCTCGCGGAAAACGGCGTGCGCGCGGTCGAGACCGATCTCGGTGAGTATATCCTCCAGCTTCGCGGCGAGGCACCGAGCCATATAGTGGCACCCGCAATCCATGTCGCGACCGGCCAATGGACCGAAGCCTTCCGCGCGGCCCATACTGACCGGCCGGCTGAGCGTTCGCTCTGCGATGGCAGCGAGATCATGGCAGAGGCCCGCGCCGTGCTGCGTGAGCAGTTCCTGAACGCCGATGTCGGCCTGACCGGCGCCAATTTCCTGATCGCCGAAACCGGCTCCTCGGTCATCTTCACCAATGAGGGCAATGGCGACCTCTCACAAACCTTGCCACGCGCCCATATCGTCATCGCCGGCATCGAGAAGGTGATTCCGACCCTTGAGGACCTCGCGGTGTTCATGCGCGTGCTGCCGCGTTCGGCCACGGGGCAGGAGCTCACCGTCTATACGACGCTTTCCACCGGACCGCGCCGGCCAGGCGACCTCGATGGGCCTGAGGAATATCATGTGGTGCTACTCGACAACGGCCGCGCGGACATGCTGGGCGGTGCATTCCGGGACATGCTGCGCTGCATACGCTGCGCGGCCTGCATGAACGCCTGCCCGGTTTACAAGCAGATCGGCGGCCATGCCTATGGTTGGGTCTATCCCGGGCCGATGGGCGCCGTGCTGACGCCCGGCCTGCGCGGTGTGGAGGAGGCGGGGCACCTCCCTAATGCCTCCACTTTCTGCGGCAAATGCGAGGATGTGTGCCCTGTCCGCATCCCCCTGCCGCACATGATGCGCCATTGGCGCGAGCGGGAATTCGCACGCCATCTGTCGCCGGCCAGATTTCGCTACGGGCTCGGCCTCTGGGCCTTCCTCGCCGCGCGGCCGGCGCTTTACCGGCTCCTAGCAGGCATGGGGGCGAGAATGCTGGGTCGCAACAGGCCCTGGCGGCAGCTGCCTTTCGCCAGCGGCTGGACGGGCACGCGCGACTTCCCAGCGTCGGAAGGCCAGAGCTTCATGCGCCTTTGGCAGGCGGGGCGGAGGCGCTGAGGCCGTGGCGTCGCGCGCGGCTCTACATGAGCGCATCGTGGCGGCAGAAGGGCTGCGTGCCGTTGAGGTCGGCATCGACCTGCGCCGGCTGAACGAGCCGGATTCCCCAGTCTTCAACCGGGCCGAGAATACGGCTCCCTTCTTCGGTGCCGTGGGCGCGGTCTTTGCCGCACTTTATTTAGGCGGCTGGGTCTGGGCGCTGGCGGTGGCGGGAACCGCGCTCATCCTGATGGCGACCGGCCTGCAATACCTGCTGATGCTGAGGTTGCGCCGCCGCGCGCTCGCCTATGCGCTCTCCAATCTCGAGCGCTGGCAGCGGCTCTGGGATATGGGTGGGCTGACGCTGCGCCTGCCAAGCCGCAACGACACGCTCACTGACTCCCCCGACGGCGACTGGGCGGGCTTCGTTGCCCGGCATCTGGGGCGGCAGCGATGAGCGCCCGCGATGCCATCATGGCCCGCATAAAGGCAGCCACGGGTGGCGCGCGCGAGGAGGCGACAGCATGGCTATCCCTGCGGCAGCAGGGACCGCGCCCGACCCGGGCGGATGGCGAACGCCTTGCCCGCTTCACCGCCGAGGCGCGTGCAGCCGGCTGCACGGTATCGGAGCCGGTATCGCCAGAGGCCGTGCCAGCAGCGATTGCCGCGTGGCTCGCCGCCGAGAATCTGCCTGCCCGCCTCGCCGCCTCGCCCGACCCTGCACTCGACCGCTATCCCTGGAGCCGTCGCCCGCTGCTGACCCTGGAGCGCCGACGGGCCGCACCTGGAGACCGCGTGTCGCTCACGCCCTGCTTTGCCGGCATTGCCGAAACCGGGACGCTCGCCATGCTCTCCGGCCCGGAACGTCCAGTTACGCTCAACTTCCTGCCGGAAGCGCATATCGCGCTAGTCTGCACGCGCGACCTTGTGGGCGCTTACGAGGAGCTGTGGGCGCGGCTGCGGGCGGCGGGTGAGGCACCCCGCACGGTGAACCTGATTACCGGCCCATCGCGCAGCGCCGATATCGGTCAGGAATTGCGCCTGGGTGCACATGGGCCGCGCCAGCTGTATATCGTGCTGGTCGATGATGGGCTGCCGGAAGGTGCCGATGGTGGCTAGTGCCGAAGATATCGAAATCTGGCGCCGGATGACTCGCACCGTCCGGCCGCTCCCCGGCCGTTCCGTTCCGCCCGAACCGGGCCCGCTGGCGAAGCGGGCGGCGGAGCCACCGCCCGTGCCGGACGCCGCGGCGTCAATGCCTCGCGCTGCTCCTGTCGGCGGCGGCCTCGACAAGCGCACCGCGCGGCGCATCCGGCGCGGCGCGCTGCCTATCGACGCCCGGATCGATCTGCACGGCATGACGCGGGAGCAGGCATACCGCTGCCTGACGCGCTTTCTTGCCGAGAGCCAGGGGGCCGGACGCCGACTGGTTCTGGTCGTCACTGGCAAGGGGCAGGGCGCGGATGGCGTTTCCTCGGGTGTCATCCGGCGGGAGGCGCCGCACTGGCTCGCGCGCTCGCCCAACGCCGCGCGCGTGCTGGACACGGCCCCGGCGCAATCACGCCATGGCGGTGAGGGCGCGCTCTATGTCTATCTAAGAAAGCGGCGGCCGTGACGCCTGCGGCACGGATCGGCGCAGCCATTGAGGCGCTGGAGTTGATTGAGGAGACCGGCCGCCCAGCAGACGCCGTGCTGGGCGGCTTTTTCCGCGCCCGTCGACATATCGGGGCCGGCGACCGCAAAGCAGTAGCCGAGCGGGTATTCGGCGTGCTGCGCCGGCGCGCGCGGCTGGACTGGCATCTAGCCCGCCGGGGTGCGGAACCGACGGCGCGCACGCGCATGCTGGCCCGCCTGCTGCTGGTGGACCGCCTTCAGGAGCCGAGCACCGTGTTCGGGCGCGGCACATACGCCCCGGCGCCGCTCGATGCTGCCGAGCTTGATCTGTTCATGACGCTCGCGGGCGAGCCGCTGGAGCCGCCGGACATGCCGGTGACAATATCGGCCGAATGCCCGGCCTGGGCCGAGCGCGGCCTGCGCGAGAGCCTGGGCGTTGCCTTCGCCGAGGAGTTGCGCGCGCTGGCCGAACCGGCACCGGTGGACCTCCGCGTGAACGCGCTCAAGGCAACCCGGCGCGAGGCGCGGCGGCTGTTGTTCCAGGACGGTGTCCGCACCGCGCCGCTGGAGGAAGCCCCCTGGGGGCTCCGCTGCGAGGGCCGCCCGGCACTTGGCCGCATACGCGCCTTCCGCGAGGGCCTGGTCGAGGTGCAGGACGCGGGCGCGCAGCGCATCGCACATGCCGTCGCCGCTGCGCCGGGCATGCAGGTGGTGGATTTCTGCGCCGGGGCCGGTGGCAAGGCGCTCGCACTCGCCGCCGATATGGAAGGCAAGGGCCGCGTCGTCGCCGCGGATGTGCATGACAAGCGCCTCGCCCGCCTCGGCGCGCGCATGCGCCGGGCCGGCGCGCACAATATCGAGCGGCGCCTGCTGGAAAGCGAGCGCGACCGCTGGATTCGTCGCCAACGTGGCAAGTTCAACCGCGTGCTGGTCGATGTACCCTGCACCGGCACCGGATCCTGGCGGCGCAACCCGGATGCCCGCTGGACGCGGAACAGCCCCAGCCTAGTCGAGCTGACGGCGCTGCAGGATCGCATCGTGGAAAGCGCCGCACGCTTGGTGAAACCCGGCGGCCGGCTGGTTTACGCCACCTGCTCCCTGCTGCGCGACGAGAACGAGACCCGGGTGGCACACTTCCTGGAAACCGCACCTGGGTTCGCGCGTGCCGCCGATGACCTCCGCATTTCGCCCGCCCGCGACGGTTCGGACGGGTTCTATGTCGCCATTCTGGAACGGGAAACGGGACCATGCGCGCACGACTCCGCGCCCTGATCGCTGAACGGGCATTGTCCGCCGGCACGTTCACCCTCGCCTCCGGGGCCGGTACTGGGTATTTCTTCGACATGAAGCAGGTGATGCTCGACCCGGAAGGGCTCGTGCTGATCGCCGAGGCATTCCTGGAGCGGATAGCCGTGGACCCGGCAGACCATGTCGGCGGCATCGCCATGGGCGCGGTGCCGATCGTGGCGGCGGTCTGCGCGCTTAGTCAGGCCACGCCGCGCCCGCGCCGCGCCTTTTTCGTGCGCAAGGAAACCAAGGACCATGGCACGGAACGGCGCATCGAGGGCTATCTGCCGGAGGGCGGCGAGGTACTGTTGTTCGAGGATGTAACGACCACTGGCGGCTCGGCGATGATCGCCGTGGAGGCTGCACGCGCCGTCGGCTGCCAGGTGCGGACGCTCTATACCGTGGTGGACCGGCTGGAGGGTGCCGAGGCTAATCTCGCCCACGAAGGCATCCGCCTCGCCCCGCTCTTCACCCGTGCCGACTTCACGCTGTAGGATTCGGGCGGCTCAAGGGTCTAGGGTAAGCGCGACCCGGAAGCCAATCACATAGTAGGCGCGCTCCTCTGAGCTCGTCCTGAAACGGGCCGCTGATCGGACTGATTGGGGACCGTTCAACCAGGAGCCGCCGCGCAACACGCGCCAGTTGCAATCGCCTGAAAGCCTTACCGCGCCATCCGTTGGCGCGCCAGCATGGCTTGGATTCCAGCAATCCTCGACCCATTCCCATACATTGCCGTGCATGTCGTGCAGGCCGAAGGCATTGGGTGGATAGGAGCCGACTGGCACCGTCCCCCCACCGCCGTAATTCGCCTGGTCCGGGTCGATCCGGTTACCCGTGTGATACGGGCCCGCTGTGTCGGCGCGCGCCGTGTATTCCCACTCCGCTTCCGTCAGTAGGCGGTAGTCTCGTCCTGTCCGGCGCGACAGCCACTCGACATAGGCTCTAGCGTCGAGCCACGACACATGGACGACAGGCTGCCGGTCCCGGCCCCAAGGCGCCGTGGGTCTATAGCCATGGCAACCGCCGGCGGCCACGCAGGCATCCCATTCCTCGAAGGTGACTTCATGGGCACCGACTGCCAGCTGGCGGGCAATACTTATCCGGCGCGCCGGGGTTTCATGTTCGCGATGTGCGCTTTCCCATGCGGGCGAGCCCATGATGAAGTTGCCTTGCGACAACACGACCATTTCCGGACATTCCGGGCAGTCACGGAACCGCGTCTCCTGCGCCGGCCCAGCCGATGCCGCCAATACTGCCGTCAATGCTGCCGCCGCCAGCACTATCTCGCGCCGGATTGTCATCATCCCTCCCTTCGCGCCGCCCGCGGGTCCGATGACAGCGCATCATAAGCCGCCATGTCGGCCTTCGCCGTTGTGGGCAGGCCCATGCTGTGGCGATTGCCGGTCACCCTGGCTCCATCAAAAGCGGAGGACTGCCCGTGGCACACGCGCCAATCGCGCGGCAAGCCATTTCGTGGAGACGAATGCTGCCATCAGCGCTACTCTAGGCGCTTCGGCGGTGGGAACAAGCGGCACGTGGACAGGGATACGCGGTTAGGCGCCTTCTATATGGTGCTCAGCACCGTGATCCTGACGGCGCAGGACGCCATCGCGAAATGGTTGACCGCCGACTACCATGCCGGCGAAATCCTGTTCTACCGCACGATTTCTGGCATGGCAGTCGTGGCCTGGCTGATGAAGCGGGACGGCGGCTGGCGGCTCGCGGTACCCCGGGTGCCGAAGCTGACCCTGCTGCGCGGCGGGTTCGCGGTATTGTGCAGCCTCACCATCGTCATGTCCTGGGCCGTGCTGCCGCTGGCGGATGCCATGGCGGTGGTTTTCGTCAGCCCGGTCATGCTGACGATCATGTCGGCGGCACTCCTCGGTGAGCGCGTTGGGCCGCGCGGCTGTGCGGCCGTTCTGATCGGCTTCGTCGGTGTTCTGGTGATGATGCGTCCCAGCACTTCTGCCTTCCAATGGGTCGTCATCGTGCCTCTGCTGGCAGCTTTCCTGTCCGCTTCGCGCGATGTCGTCACCCGCAAACTCGGGTCGCTGGAGGCCTCCACCACGATCTTCCTCTACAGCCAGAGCCTGACGCTGGCCGTCGGGGGCCTCACCCTTTTCTGGGAGATGAATTGGCCGGGCTGGTTCGACTGGATGCTATTCGCCGCCGCCGGTATGATGGCAGGCATTGCGCAATATCTGATCATTGCATCCTTCCGGCTGGCCCCAGCCTCGCTGGTTTCGCCGCTGCGCTATCTCAGCCTGGTCTGGGCGGTCGGCTTCGGCTGGTGGCTCTGGGGCGACTTGCCCGATATCTGGATTGCCGTCGGCGGCATCATGGTTGTCGTCGCCGCTATCCTGACCACAAGGCCCGGCCGGCCTTGATCGCGACGTCCCCGGCCGCCACCATGCCAGGGCGGCGACAAAAGGAGGGTTGTAATGTCCCTGCCCGAGTTGCGCCGGTCCGGACCGGTCGCCTACCGCGAAGCCGGGGCTGGGCCTGCGCTGCTACTGCTGCACGGCCTCGGCGGCAGTTCGAAGACCTGGGAGGAGCAATACCGGGCCTTCGCCGGCGCTCACCGTGTTATCGGCTGGGATGCACCCGGCTTCGGCGGCTCCAGCCCTGCGCCGGCTCCGACTGCCGACTGCTGGGCCGATGAGGCGATGGGCCTGATGAGTCGGCTCGGCATCGAAACCGCCGTCCTGCTCGGCCACTCTATGGGTGGGATCATCGCTCCCCGCATTGCCGCGCGCCATCCGGGCCGTATCGTCAGACTCGTCCTTTCCGGGACACGCACCAGCTTCATCGGCATGCCCGGATTCGCGGAGCGCAAGCGCGAGTTTGACACGCTCACGCCTGAGGAGCGCGGCCGAGCGCAGGCTGCCGTCATGGCCGCGCCCGCGGCAGCACCAGATATCCGCGCCAAGCTTGCCGGCATTGCGGGCGCTGTCTCCCGCGAAGCGTTTGCCGGTGGCGTCGCGGTGTTGAACGGCACCGACAACCGGACCATCCTGCGATCGCTGCGCCTTCCGGCACTGGTACTTTGCGGCAGGGAGGATGGTCTCGCGCCCCCGGAATATGGCGAGGAGATTGCCTCACTGCTACCGGACGCGCAGATCACCTGCTTCGAGGGCGCCGGGCACGCCGCTTATGTCGAAACGCCGTGCGAATACAATGCCCGGCTCGCGGAATTCCTGGAGGCATAGCACCATGCTGGAAACCCACGGACGCTATGATTATTCGAGCATCGTGTCGCGCCCGGTCTATGACTGGCCCGACGGGAACCGCCTCGCCGTATATGTCGCGCTGAATATCGAGGTGTTCGCCTGGGGGCGCGGCAAGGGCGCCGGCGTCGCGCCGCCGGACCAGGCGGTCAGCACATCGGTCTATTCCTGGCGCGACTACGGCAACCGCGTCGGCATCTGGCGGCTGTTCGAATTGTTCGACGCGCTCGATATTCCCTGTGAGGCGCAGCTGAACGCCGCCGTCTATGAGCATTGCCCCGATATCGCGGAGCGACTGCGGGCGCGCGGTGACGAGATCCTGGGCCATGGCGTAACCAATTCAGACGAACAGGGTGGGCTGCCGGAAGCCGAGGAGCGTGCGCTTATCGAGGAAGTCACGCGCGTCATCACCCGGAACGAGGGCGCCCCGCCTTCCGGATGGATGAGCCCCTGGCTCTCCAACAGCCCGGTCACGCTCGACCTACTCCAGGAAGCCGGTTACCACTATGTCATGGACTGGACCCATGACGACCAACCGATCTGGATGCAGACCCGCTCGGGCGGCCGCATCCTCTCCATGCCCTATCCCATAGAGACCAACGACAACCGCGCGCTGGTTTGGTTCGGATATTCTGCCGACGACTTCGCCAGCATGCTGATTGACTGCTTCGATGAGATGCTGGAGCAGTCGGGTGCCATGCCGCTGGTCTGCCCGATCTCGCTGCATCCTTTCGTTGTCGGCCGGCCCTACCGCCTGCGCGCGCTGCGGCGGGTGTTCGAGCACATCACCCGGCACAGGGATCGGATCTGGCTCACGCGCCCGGGCTATATCTGTCGCCATGTCGAGAGCCTGCCTCCGGGCACTGTGCCGGGCGATGGCTGAACCGGACCGCTGCACCCCGTAGAACAAGGGCAGCACCAGGCGGACCACCGCCCAGACGAAGAGCAGCTACGACCACGGCGTTGCTCGGTATGGGATGGACGTTCAAACTTCAAACGGGTTCAACGCGTCCACGTCCAATTCCGCTATATCCGCGACGTTGCGTGTTACAAGCGTCAAACCGTTGGCCTTGGCCGTCGCGGCAAGAAGCCCATTGATGACCGGCACCGGGCGGACTGGGTTCATCTTGCCCCATTGCTCGGCAACGACCGTATCCACGGGCAGACCACGATTCCTGAAGCCCGACATTACGTCGGTGAGCCACCCCTCAAGCGCTTTGACTCATTGAGCGCTCACCCCAGATCATCCGCCTCGCCGCTCCATAGCGTCGCACGACCAAATCCACCAATCCCACGCTGTGCTCCCGAACGGGCTCGGGCGCAAACGCTCGTCTCAAAACACGCCGCTCACCCCGCGCGGATCCTATCCGGTCTTCCTGCTGACCCCCAAACGCCCCTCGGCGGATCAACCGATCCGAAAAATGAGGCTGCTATCACTCAGCCCGGTAATTCTGCAAGAGGCGTGTGCGGCATTCATAGCACCGAGACGCCGCGCGGGACCGGCCGCCTCGCGCGTCCAGCCCGAGCTTTCTCCACCGGGTGCCACGACCGGGGCAGCGTCAGCGCCGGGCCACCATAAGCTTCTTGATTTCGGCAATCGCCTTAGCCGGGTTGAGACCCTTGGGGCAGGTCTTGGTGCAGTTCATGATAGTGTGGCAGCGATAGAGACGGAACGGGTCCTGCAGGTCGTCGAGCCGCTCGCCGGTCATCTCGTCGCGGCTGTCGGCGATCCAGCGATAGGCCTGCAGCAACACTGCCGGGCCCAGATAGCGCTCGCCGTTCCACCAGTAGCTCGGACAGCTCGTGGCGCAGCAGAAGCATAGGATACACTCCCAGAGCCCGTCGAGGTGCGCGCGGTCCTCCTCCGATTGAAGGCGTTCGCGCTCCGGCGGGGCGCTCACCGTCTTCAGCCAGGGGTCGATAGAGGCAAGCTGCGCATAGGCCCGGTCCAAATCCGGTACCAGGTCTTTGATCACCTGGAGATGCGGCAGCGGGTAGATCTTTACATCGCCGCGGATGTCATCGATGGCCTGGGTACAGGCGAGCGTGTTGGTCCCATCGATATTCATCGCGCAGGATCCGCAGATTCCCTCCCGGCAGGATCGGCGGAAGGTCAGCGTCGAATCGACCTCATTCTTGATCTTGATGAGCGCATCCAAGATCATCGGCCCGCAACTGTCCATGTCCACATCATAGCTGTCGATGCGGGGGTTGCCGCCCTCGTCCGGCGACCAGCGATAGACCTTGAAGCGCCGCGTCCGGCCGGCACCAGCGGGCGCCGGCCAGGTCTTTCCGGTGCCGACCCTAGAGGCCTTCGGCAGGGTGAGCTGGGCCATAAGCGTTGCGGTTCCTCGGCTAATAGACGCGCTCGACCGGCGGGATGTAGTCCACCTCGCTGGTCAAGGTATAGTCATGTACCGGGCGGTAAGAGAGCGCGACCTTCAGATGCTCGTCGCAGCGCGCGAGCGTATGGATCATCCAGTTCTCGTCATCGCGGTCCGGCAGATCCTCACGGGCGTGGGCGCCGCGGCTTTCCTTGCGCGCTTCGGCGGAGAACATGGTGGACATGGAGCAGACCATCAGGTTCTCGAGTTCGAGCGCCTCCACGAGGTCGGAGTTCCAGATCATCGACCGGTCGGAGAGCTTGATGTCGGCAAGACTCGCGGCCGACTGGTCCATCTGGCGGCACCCCTCCTCCAGCACGTTCCGGTCGCGGAACACGGCCGCGTTGTTCTGCATGATGCGCTGCATGCCGCTGCGGATTTCGCCGGTCATCAGCGAGCCGGAGGCATGACGCAGGCGATCGAGCCTGGCGAGCGGCCGGTCGGCCGCATCGGCTGGCACGTTCGGTACCGCCCCCGAACCGTCCACCGTCTCGGCCGCGCGCAACCCGGCCGCGCGCCCGAACACCACTAGGTCGAGCAGCGAGTTGCAGCCCAGCCGGTTCGCGCCATGTACGGAGACGGACGCGCATTCGCCGACCGCCATCAATCCCGGCACGACCCGCTCCGGATCTTCCGCGGTCGGGCTCAGTACTTCGCCGTGATAGTTGGTGGGGATGCCGCCCATATTGTAATGAACCGTCGGCAGTACTGGGATCGGCTCGCGGGAGGCATCGACGCCGGCGAAGATACGCGCCGTCTCGGTGATACCGGGCAGGCGGCGCTGCAACACATCGGTGCCCAGATGCTCCAGATGCAGGAAGATATGGTCGTTGCCCGTGCCCACGCCGCGGCCTTCCAGGATTTCTATCGTCATGGACCGCGAAACGACATCGCGCGAGGCAAGGTCGCGCGCAGTCGGCGCATAACGCTCCATGAAGCGTTCACCCTCGGAATTGGTGAGGTAGCCCCCCTCGCCGCGCGCCCCCTCGGTTATCAGGCAGCCGGCACCGTAGATTCCTGTTGGATGGAACTGCACGAATTCCATGTCCTGATTCGGTAGGCTGGCGCGCGCGACCATGCCGTTGCCATCGCCAGTGCAGGTATGGGCAGAAGTGCAAGAGAAATAGGAGCGCCCATAGCCACCGGTTGCGAGGATCACGAGCTTCGCGCGGAAGCAGTGTATCGTGCCGTCGTCGAGGTTCCAGGCGATAACGCCCCGGCAATCGCCTTCCGGCCCCATGATGAGGTCAAGCGCGAAATACTCGACGAAGAACTCCGCTGCGTGGCGCAGGCTCTGCTGGTAGAGCGTATGCAGCAGTGCATGGCCCGTGCGGTCGGCGGCCGCACAGGCGCGTTGGGCTGGGCTCTCGCCCCAATTCTTCATATGACCGCCGAAAGGCCGTTGATAGATCTTGCCCTCCGGCGTGCGGGAAAACGGCATGCCGAAATGTTCGAGCTCAATCACCGCCGGTACGGCGTTGCGGCACATATATTCGATGGCATCTTGGTCGCCGAGCCAGTCAGCACCCTTCACCGTGTCATACATATGCCAGCGCCAGTCGTCCTCGCTCATGTTCGCAAGGCTGGCGGCGATGCCGCCCTGGGCCGCCACGGTATGGCTGCGGGTCGGGAAGACCTTGGTGACACAAGCGGTCTTCAGCCCGGCCTGGACGCAGCCGAGCGTCGCCCGCAAGCCGGAACCGCCGCCTCCGACGACGACGACATCATAGCTGTGGTCGGTGACCTCATATGCAGGTTTGCCATTAGTGGTCATGGGAACGCCTCAGCCTCCGAGAGCGATCTTGACAGTGGCGAAGACGCAAGCCGCGGTGAGGGCCCAGCAGGCGCCCTTGACAGCCGTCACGGACGCGATCCGCCAGCTTTCGCTAGAAATATAGTCTTCCAATACCACCTGCAGGCCAAGCGCGGCATGGTGGAAGCCAGCGATCGTGAACAGCAGCATCGCGATGGCGTTGAAAGGTGAGGCGAGCCATGCTGTGAACGCGCTATGCTCCGCGCCAGCGAGCCGGCAGACGGAGATCGCGAACCAGACGGTGAGCGGCACGAGTGCCAACGCCGTCATCCGCTGCGCCCACC
>JAPORR010000018.1 GCA_026710105.1 Alphaproteobacteria bacterium | reverse complement strand
ATCTTGGGTTTACGACAGCCACAAGCGACCAAGGAGACAACCCCGATGACCCTGAGCGCGAAGCTATCCGATTTCTGGCACAGGTTTCAAGTTTCAAGGGGAGTTGTTCCCGGCGCTGGCGGAAGAGGTGGGTCCTCTGCTTGGGACGCATCGCCGTTTCGTGGCGGCGCTCGATCTCGTCGGCGTCGAAGGCTTTGTGGGCGCGCCAGGAAGCGGGTCGCCCTCCAGAGGACCGACGCGCTCTTGCGCGAGCCTTTCTGGCCAAGGCAGTGTGGGACCTTCCGACGACGCGGCACCTGATCGACAGGCTCGGGCCGGCATTGCGGCGGCTGTGCGGTTGGTCCCGCCTCGGGGCTATTCCGAGCGAGGCGACGTTTTCGCGGGCCTTTGCGGAGTTCGCTGAAGCGCGTCTGGCAGATAGGATGCATGAGGCCCTGGTGGTCGATGCGCTTGGTGGGACGCTCACATGTATCGCGGGACGCTACCGCCATCGAGGGTCGGGAGGCAGCGATGGCCAAGGTGGAGGTCAAGAAGCCGAAGCGTGGGCGTCCCCGTAAGGGTGAGGAGAGACCGAAGACGCCAACCCGCCTCGAACGCCAGGCGGGCGGCATGAGCCTCAAGGCAATGCTCGACGACCTCCCGAAGGTCTGCGACCGGGGCACGAAGAAGAACGCCCGCGGTATCCGGGAGACTTGGCGCGGCTACAAGTTGCATATCGACACAGCCGACTGCGGGATCCCGCTCAGTGCCATCCTCACCTCGGCTTCCCTGCACGACTCCCAGGTCGCCATCCCCCACCATAACGGCCGGCCGGGTCGCGAATCTCTACGACCTTATGGACGGTGCCTATGACGCGACGGAGATACACGCGGTCAGCGAACGCCTCGGTCATGTCCCGATCATTGCCACCAACCCCCGCCGCGACAGGGGCCTCAAGCAAGCCCTGAACCCGGGGAGCCGCGGTTCCAAAGGCGTCTTTAGGAAATTCCAGCAGCCGCGCGCAAGGCGGACCCTGGAAACCGCATTCAGAGGATCACGGGATGGTGCGCTGCCGCGTGCCGCGCCATGCGCCCGTCCAGCCTCGGATCGGGCTCGATCTCGACGCGCCGGCGCACCGCGCGGAAACCACAGGAGAGATATAAGGGCAACGCCGCAGGGTGGTCGAGCGTGCAGGTATGCAGCCAGACCCGGCTGATGCCCTCGCG
The DNA here is from genome assembly GCA_026710105.1 of Alphaproteobacteria bacterium. Taxonomy (GTDB): domain Bacteria; phylum Pseudomonadota; class Alphaproteobacteria; order Bin95; family Bin95; genus Bin95. The sequence goes on along the minus strand of JAPORR010000018.1, from coordinate 54,904 downwards.
CCATGCCAGCGCGAGCGCCGCCGTCATCAACCGACGCCCTTCCCCGCGGCCGGTCATGGACGGCGCCAGGCCGAAGAATGCGATCTCGCACACCCCTTGCTTGCGGAAATCGAGCTCGACGATGCTCTCTCCTTCCGGACCGGCATACATCTCCACCTGCGGGTCGTGCAGGATGGTAGCCAACTCGGAATCCAGGAGCGAGAGGCGGGAGAACCATAGCCACTCTTCGCCGATCTCGCGAAACAGGGCGCGGTAGGCATCGAGGTCCGGATTATGCCACCTGACCAGCGAGGCAGCCGGGCCAGGATCGGTGGGCGGCGCTGTCATCTCCAGGTCGGTGACGACAGCAGCGATGTGCCCTGCCGGCACGTCCTGCATCATGGTCCGGCCTCGTACGAGCCAACGGCAAGCGGATGGCCGACGAGGAGCCGGTCCACGGTGAGCAGTTTGAGCCCTTCCTCCTGGACCTGGGCGAGCAGCAATTCGTCGAATGGGTCCCTGTGGCCAAGCGGCGTATCGAGGGAACGCGCCGCGTGGCGTATCGTCATCGGCAGAAATGTCACGTCCTGGTTTTCCAGCACGGGAATCACATCGTTCGGGTCGAACCGGCTCTTGTGCTCGCCCGAAGCATGGCGGGCACTGTGCTTCAGCCGCATCTCCCAGATCGACACCGCGCTTACATAAAGCTGTGTCTCGCCCGACGCCAATATCCGGTGCCGAAAATCCGCGAACTTTCCGGGCGCATCCATCAGGTCGTAGAGAAAGGAGGTATCGAGAAGAATCCGCACCGGTTGTCCGCTTACTCGTCTTCCAGCCCCAGGACGCGGCGACTGAAGGCGGGATCGTTGAACTCCTCCGGCCACCCTTCCCCGTCGCCCATGAGGCCGAGCCGCCGCCGGTCTTCTTCCAGCTTGTCGAAATCGATCCCGCCGTGCCGCTCGCAGCGCACCAGTTCGACCACTGGCCGGCCGTATTTGGTGATGACCACGCGCTCGCCTCGGCAGGCCTCAGCGACCAATTCCGAAAAGCGTGCCTTGGCCTCCCTGAGAGCCATTTCCATAAGAACCGCTCCTTACGCTGCCAATGACGACAACATGCTCCACCGCATCCACTAATTCAAGACTACTATGTAACTACATTATTCCGCAATCGCCGCGCCGGAGGCCAGCAGGTTCTCGACCCCAACGGAGTCGAAGCCGATTTCTGCCAGCACGTCTCGCGTATGCTCACCCTGGCGCGGCGGCGGGCGGCGGATCGTGGCAGGCGAGCGATTGAGTGTCAGCGGAGGCGCCATCAGCCTGAGCCGGCCCTCGCTCGGATGGTCCATCTCCTGCCAGAAGCCGACCGACGCCAGATGCGGGTCCGCCACCACCTGTTCCAGGCTCTGCACGGGCATGCAAGGCACGCCTGCCTCCGACAGCGACCCAGCCCATTCCTCGGTGGTCTTCTCCCGCATCCAGGTTTCGAGCTCGGCGTTGATTTCGTCCCGATGCCTGAAACGGGCCGGACGGGTCGCATAGCGGGGGTCGTCGATCAGCTCCAACCGCCCGGCGATTTTCAGCACGGCGCGCCAGTGCTTGTCGGACGTCGCCAGCACGCAGATGAACCCGTCCTTGGTCGCGATCGGCCAGCGCTTCGGCGTGGCATGGCGCTCGGAGCCCACCCGGTCCAGAGCCGGCACAAAGGTCTCGCCCCAGAGATGCTCCACGAGCGCGAACCCGGCCATGCTCTCGAACATCGGCACCTCGACCTCCTGCCCCTCGCCGGTCGCCAGGCGGTGGTAGAGCGCGCCGGAAACCGCGAGCGCAGCGAACAGCGCCGTCGTCTTGTCGGCGATGAGCATGGGCACATATTTCGCCTCGCCCGTAGCAAACCCCTCCAGCGCGGCGAGGCCGGCACCCGCTTGGATCACATCGTCGAAGGCGGCCCGGCCGGCATAGGGCCCGCTGCGCCCGAACCCCCAGATATTGCAGAACACAATGTCCGGCTTAATCCCGGACACGCGCGCATAATCGAGGCCGAGGCGCGCAAGCGGTTCCGGGCGCATATTGTGGACGAAAACGTCGGCCGTGCCGATCAGGCGGTCCATCGCCTGTTTGCCGCCTTCGGTCTTGAGGTCGAGGACGATGCTGCGCTTGTTGCGGTTCACATGCATCCACTGCGAGGTCATGCCCGGATTGCGGTGGGGCCCGACCAGCCGCGAAAGGTCGCCCTCCGGCGCCTCGACCTTGATGATATCGGCCCCCAGATCGCCCAGGAACTGGCTGGTATAGGGGCCGACAACCACTGTCGTCAGATCGATGACTCTCAGGCCATGGAACGGACCCGGCATGGTTGCGCTCTCCCGGTTTGCGGCCGGGCCGCGATTCCTGCATTCTTTAGCCGGGAAACGCCGCCGTTGGAACCCTCGCGGCGCGTTGGCCGTTGCTTCCGGAGACCCGCCATGCCACGCGACCGCAGCGAAACGCCCGCCCTGACTGCCGCGCTCGCCGGGTGGCTGGCCGGCCTCAGGCACGAGACGTTGCCGGACAGCGCCTGCCATGCCGCTCGTCTCGCCCTTCTGGACACAATGGGCGCTGCGCTGCATGGGCGGCAGGAATTCTGGGCCGAAACCGCACTCTCCTGGGCGCGGCGGGGCTACGCGCCGCCGGGCGATGGCGGGGGGCTCGCGACAGTCTGGGGGGAGCCACAGCCCTCGCTCCGGCCTGCCGACGCCGCGTTTGTGAACGGCGTCGCGGCCCACGCTTTCGAACTCGATGATTTTATTGCCAAGCTGCATCCAGGTGCAGTGGTCATCCCGGCAGCGCTGGCCCTTGCCGAGCGGCTCGACTCCGGCGGTGATGTCATCGAGACAGCTGTAGCCGCCGGCTATGAGGTGATGGTCCGTGCCGCGCTGGCGCTCGACCCCAATGCAGCGCGGCTGCGTGGCTGGCATCTGACAGGCGTATGTGGCCCGCTGGGTGCCGCCGCCGCAGGAGTGGTGTTGTTCGGGCTCGATGAGGCAGCGGCGGCCTGGGCGCTCGGCCTCGGTGCGACCCAGGGGTCCGGCCTGTTCGCCTTCAATGCGGACGGTGCGATGAGCAAGCGCCTCCATCCCGGCCGTGCTGCCCATGCCGGTGTCATGGCGGCGGAATTGGCGGCTGTGGGCTTCACCGGTCCCGCCAGCGTGCTGGAAGCCGCCGATGGCGGCTTTCTAGATGCCTTCTCGGATGCGGCGAAGCCGGAACATCTGCTGGAGGGGATCGGCGAAAGCTGGGCTGTCGAGCAAGTCTATTTCAAGCCCTATTCCTGCTGCGGCTCGCTGCATGCCTATGTCGATGTCGCCCGTGCGCTCCGCGATCGCCTCGGGCGGATGCCCCTGCCGGACGAGACGATCCGCGCCGGCCTGCCACACGTCGTTGATGTCCAATGCGGCTTTGATTACGAACCCGGCACCGCGCTCAACGGCCAGATGAGCGCGCGCTTCACCATCGCCGCCGCGCTCACCGACGGCAATGCGTTGCCGGCGCAATATACCGACGAGCGGCTGAACGACCCGGAATTGATCGCACTCGCTCAGCGCATCGAGCTGGTGCCGGACGTCGCACTCGATGAGATCTATCCTACCGATTACCCTGGTTGGGTCGAAATTGCCAGGCCCAATGGGCGCGTGGAACGGTTGGAAACCCTCAATCCCTCCGGCGCGCCCGGTCATCCGGGCCGCGAGGCGGCGCTGCTCTCCAAATATGATGCGCTGGCGGCCGAGGCTATCGGCGAGGTGGCGGCCAGACGGTTGAAGGCCGTGCTGATGGCGCTTCCCCACCGGGATGCCGCCACGCTGGCTGCAGCCCCCGCAGTATGAGCGCATCCACGCCGGCGGCGCCCGAGGACCTGTTCACCCGCCTCGACGAGCTTGGGATCGCTCACAGCACCATCCGACACGAGCCGGTGTTCACAGTCGGCGAGAACCGCGCGCTACGCGGCAGCATCCCAGGCGGTCATTGCAAGAACTTGTTCCTGAAGAATCGGAAGAATGCCTACTGGCTGGTTGTTTGCCTGGAAGACGCCAGGATTGATCTGAAGGATCTCGGCGGGCGGATTGGCGCAGGCCGGCCATCCTTCGGCTCGGCCGAACGCCTGATGGACGTGCTTGGCATTCTTCCCGGCACCGTCACCCCCTTCGCCCTCATCAACGACCATGCGCAGCGTGTGCAGCCTGTGCTGCAAGCCCGGATGCTGGAATTCTCGCCGCTGAACTACCATCCGCTGCGCAATGACCGGACCACCGCCATCGCCCCGGAAGACCTTGTGCGCTTCATAGAGCATTGCGGCCACAAGCCTGTCATTCTCGATTTTTGATGCACGCCATCCTGCTCCGGTGGCAGGGAAGCAAAAGCGAGGCGACTTATCGACGCTGCGCACTCGCCAAAGGGCGGCGGCGGCTCTAAACTAGAGTTATCCGAGAGGCTCGCTCGCTCCGATGGCGCGTCGGTGGGCCTGTTTGCGCGACCTTGCGAGATTTAGGAGGAAGCATGTACGCGCCGAGTTTTGCTGCGCCCACGACGGTGGCCGATGCAGTGCAGTTGCTGGCGAACGCAAGCGGCGTCACTAGGGTGCTAGCCGGAGGCACGGACCTTCTCGTCCAATTGCGCTCCGGCATTCTGAAGCCGGACCTGATCGTCGATACCAAACGGATCCCCGAACTCCGGACAATCACGACCGAGGGTGGCGGCTACCGGATCGGTGCGTCTGTTTCCGGCGCTGAGGCGGGCGAGCACGCCGCCCTCTCGAGGGACTGGCCGGGTGTCGTCGAGGCGGTCGAGTTGATCGGTTCGACCCAGATCCAAGGCCGGGCTTCCTTTGTCGGCAATCTCTGCAATGCCTCGCCGGCGGCCGATGCCGTGCCGGCGCTGGTAGCCGCGGGCGCCACAGTCGTCATTGCCGGTCCGAACGGGGAGCGCGAGATTGCGGTCGAGCAGGTGCCGACCGGGCCGGGCCGGACTTCGCTCGCAAAGGGCGAAATGGTGATTGCGGTCAAGCTGCCGCCGAAGCCGGTGCGCACGGGCGACGCCTATCTGCGTTTCATCCCGCGCACGGAAATGGACATTGCCGTCGTCGGCGCCGGCGTTTGCGTGACGCTGGACGGGCAAGGCGTCTGCAGGGCCGCCAAGGTGTCGCTCGGTGCCGTTGCTCCCACCGTGCTGGTTGTTTCGGCTGCAGCGGCGGCGTTGGTCGGCAGCAAGCTTGATGATGCGGCACTCGCCACGCTCGACGCCGCCGCGCAGGCTGCCTGCAACCCGATTTCCGACAAGCGCGGCACCATCGAATACCGCACCAGGGTCGCAGGCGTGCTGTCGCGCCGTGCGGCCGCCATCGCCTTCAAGCGCGCAGGAGCCTGAGCCAAATCATGGCGAAACACCACATTTCCACAACCATCAACGGCGAGCCAGTCGAATTCCTCTGTAACACAGAGCAGACTATGCTTGATGTGCTGCGCGACGAGTTGCATCTGACCGGCACCAAGGAAGGCTGCGCCACGGGCGACTGCGGTGCCTGCTCGATCACCGTCGACGGGCGTCTCGTTTGCGCCTGCCTGATGCTGGGCGTTGAGGCCGAGGGCCACGCTGTCGAGACCATCGAGGGTATGGCCGACGGCGACAAGCTGCACCCATTGCAGCAGAAGTTCCTCGAATACGCTGCGCTGCAATGCGGCATCTGCACACCGGGCTTCCTCATCGCCTCCAAGGCACTGCTGGAGCACAACCCCGATCCGACCGAGGAAGAGGCACGTTACTGGCTCGCCGGCAATCTCTGCCGCTGCACCGGCTACGACAAGATCATCCGCGCCGTGCTAGACACGGCCGCCGACATGAGAGGAGCATCCTGACATGGCGCCAGACGGAACCACCAGCCTCAGGATCATCGGCACCCGCCCGATTCGCCCAGACGGCGTGGACAAGGTCACCGGCCGCGCCCAGTTCGGGGCTGATTTCCAGCTTCCCGGCCAGCTCATCGGCAAGGTGCTGCGCAGCCCACACGCCCATGCCCGCATCCGGTCCATCGACACTTCCAAGGCGGAAGCAGTGCCGGGCGTGAAGGCGGTGATGACCGCCGCCGACATGCCCGACATTCCGAACGAGGAAGCCTTCGTCGGCGAAGGCCCGGCGAATTTCCGTGACATGTCCGACAACACCATGGCGCGCGGCAAGGTGCTCTATGACGGCCATGCCGTAGCTGCCGTAGCTGCCACCAGCGCCGCCGCCGCCGATGCTGCGCTCTCGGCCATCAAGGTGGACTACGAGGTGCTACCGCATGTCATTGAGGTCGAGGATGCGATGGTCGAAGGCGCGCCCATCCTGCATGATGATATGTTCACCGCCGGCGTCGATCCGAAGCCGACGACGCCCTCAAATGTCTCAAGGCGCATGGTCTTCCAGTTGGGCGATGTAGATGCGGCCTTCGAGAAGGCAGACATCGTCATTGAGCGGAAATACAAGACCGCGCCGGTCCATCAGGGCTATATCGAGCCACATGCTTGCGTTGCGCAATACGCCGCCGACGGGCAGGTGCAGATCTTCTGCTCCAGCCAAGGGCAGTTCATGGTCCGCGCCTATGTGGCAAAGCTGCTCGGCATCGACATTTCCGAAATCCGTGTGACGCCGCTGGAGATCGGTGGCGGCTTCGGCGGCAAAACACTAGTCTATCTGGAGCCGCTTGCGGTTGTGCTGTCGCGCAAGTCCGGGCGACCCGTCAAGATGGTGATGACCCGCGAGGAAGTGTTCCGCGGCTCCGGCCCGACCTCGGGCGGCACGGTCTGGGTCAAGATTGGCGCGACGCGTGACGGCGTCATCGTTGCTGGCGATGCGGTACTGAAATACCAGGCAGGCGCCTATGCAGGCTCGCCCGTCGGCCCCGGCTGCATGACCGCCTTTGCGATGTACGACCTCCAGGACGTGCGCATCACCGGCTATGATGTGGTGACTAACCGGCCCAAGGTTGCCGCCTACAGGGCGCCGGGCGCGCCGATCTCGACCTTCGGCGTCGAGAGCGCGGTTGACGAGTTGGCGCGCGAACTCGGCATGGACCCAGTCGAGCTCCGGCTGAAAAACGCCGCGAAAAAGGGCACCAAGGCCGCCTACGGTCCGACCTTCGGCGACATCGGCTATGTCGAGACGCTGGAGGCGGTGAAGAATCATCCGAACTACCAGGCGCCGCTCGGACCCAATCAGGGCCGCGGTGTCGCCTCTGGCTTCTGGTTCAATATCGGTGGCGAGTCCTCCGCGACCGTCAACATCAATGAGGACGGCACGGCAGTGGTCGCTACCGGCAACCCGGATATCGGTGGCTCCCGTGCCTCTATGGCGATGATGGCGGCCGAAGTGCTCGGCATTGATGTGGAACGCGTCCGCCCGATCGTCGCGGACACGAGCTCGGTCGGCTACTGCTTCCTCACCGGTGGCAGCCGTGTCACCTTCGCCACCGGCATGGCCGTGGTGGAGGCATCCAGGGCCGTGGTCAATGAACTCAAGGCGCGTGCTGCCAAGACCTGGGACATCCCAGTCGAGGCGGTCGAGTGGAAGGACGGTCAGGCCTTACCCGCCGGCAGCAATGCCGGCGATTTCGAGCCGCTGTCGCTGGAGGACATCGCTGCCACGTCGGGCCGCACAGGCGGGCCGATCGCCTCTACCTCCTCGCTCAACGCGCAAGGCGCGGGCCCCGGCTTCGGCACCCATCTGGTCGATGTCGAGGTGGACCGGGAGACCGGCCATGTGAAGGTGCTGCGTTATCTGGCGACGCAGGACGCCGGCCGTGCCATCCATCCCTCCTATGTCGAGGGCCAGATCCAGGGCGGTGCGGTGCAGGGCATCGGCTGGGCGCTGAACGAAGAATATATCTATGACGAGCAGGGGCGGCTGGAGAATCCAGGTTTTCTCGACTATCGCATCCCGGTCGCCTCGGACCTGCCGATGATCGATACGGTCGTCGTCGAAGTGCCGAACCCGCGCCATCCCTATGGTGCGCGCGGCGTCGGCGAAGTGCCGATCGTGCCACCCATGGCCGCGATGGCGAACGCCATCCAAGACGCGATCGGCATCCGGCTGACGGAGCTGCCCATGTCGCCGCCCAAGGTCCGCAAGGCAGTGGATGAGCAGACCGCGGCAGCGGAGGAATAGCCCTCTCTTGGCCCGTATCGTCCTGACCAACTCGGCCTGCCGCCACTATGCCGACGGCAAGGCCGAGTTGGAGTCGGATGCCGCAAACATAAGAGCCCTGGTTCGGGATCTTGAGGCGCGCTTCCCGGGTCTCGGCCGCGAGGTCGAGGAAAGCATGGCCGTCGCCATAGACGGTGTGATGTACCAGGACGACTTGACCGCCGAAATCCCCGAAGGCGCCGAAGTCTATCTCCTCCCCCGCATCGGTGGGGGGTAAGAAGCACCATTTTTCCTACGGCTGGAACCGGAGCTTCTGTTTGGTCAGAAGCCTGCGATAGGGCAAGCGTTTGACCCCAGCTTATGACGGCGACCCGAACCCGCCCGCGCCGGGGGTTTCGACACGTACCTCCTCGCCCTCGCGCACGATGATGCCGGAAGGCTTGGTCTCCAGAGGAGTTTCAGCCCCGGCCTTGTCTAGGAGTCCTGACTTCGACGGTTGAATCTCGTAAGTCGTTGATATTGCCCGGTTCTCATTTCCGGCTAGGCACAACATCCGGCATTTCTTCGAATCTGGGCGGTGTTTGTCGGCGCTCAGACGAGTTGGTACGGGGTGATCGTCAGGGGTAGCCCCATGGTTGCGTAGATCTGCTCGGCTACTGGGGTCGGCTTTGAGGGGATGACGTAGCGGTTGCCCGATTGCCGGCAGGACAGGACCGAGCATTGACGGTGGACGAGAGCGGAACGGATCACTTCCGGGGACATCCGCTTTTTCTGGATGGCGACGCGGTAGGCAAGGTGGCGGACGCAGGCGAAGGCCATGAAGGCGATGGCGATGCGGATGCGGTTCTCGTTCCAGTGCCAGATCGGGCGCACCTTCAGGTCGTGCTTGGTGATGCGGAAGCTCTCCTCGACCTGCCAGAGCCCGTGGTAGTGGGCCATCACTTCGGCAGTGCTCGCATCGCGCAGATTGGTGACGACACCGGCGAGCCCGTCCCATCGCTCGGCTTCGGCGATCTTCTCCGGGTTCACCGTGAGCCGCGCGTCCCCCTCGACGGCGATGAAGCGCTTGGCGCCGTGATGGGAGAGCAACTCCTTGGGATTGCGCTTCAGCCTTTCGAGCAGGCGCTGCACCTGATGGCGGCGCTCGTATGCGTCCTTGCGCGCGCGCTTCGGACAGAAGACGACGATCAGCCGCCGGCCCTTGTGCTCCCATTCGCCGACCCGGCGATCCTCCGATCCTTCCAGCGGGACGTAGGCGTCGGTCTCAAGGACCTGCTTCTGCAGCGCGACCGGCAGATTGCGCAGCCGCGCACCGACGACATACTCGCCGCCGATCTTGTCCATGGCGTCGAGGTTGGCGGCACTCAGCATACCTCGCACGCACACCGCGCGCTCCACTTGGTGGCGGCGTTGCATGTCCTGCAGGACCAGGCTGTGCCCCTCGTAGGTGGAACCGGGGAAGACCTCGTAGCTAATCGGCAGTCCCTCGCGCGTCACCATCAGGGCCAGCAGGACCTGCGAGTCCCTGTGCTTGCCGTCTTTGCTGAAACCGTGCTGGCGAAGCTCGTCCTCAACCGCGGTCTCGAAGTAGAGCGTGGTGCAATCGAAGAAGAGTACCGCCACCGGCAACAGAGACCGGCTCGCCTCCCCCACGCGCCTGCGCAGATGGTTGATCACAGGCGCGTCGAGCTGGTCCATCATCCGGTAGACCTTCTCAAGGGGAAGGCTGACGCCGAAGTCTTCCTCGAGCCGGCGCACGCTGCCCCGCTTGCTGTCGGGGTTGGCGATGCGTGCCATCACCACGTGGAAGAGCGCGTCGTGCGAAGCCCGGTAGCGCGAGCGCGGCAGCAGCCCATCCAAGCCCAGTTGGCGGTACATCTCGCCGTAGACCTCGTGGATGCCCGTGATCAGGCGCTGCTCCTCTTCAAGCTGCTTGAGATCGACCGGAAGCTTGCCGTCCCCCTGGCGTCCGACGCGGATTACCTGGTCCGCGATCGTATCGGGTGCGAACAACGAAGGCTGGTGCTCGTCCTCCAGCTTCGCCTTGACGTACTCGCCGAGCCGCCTCAAGCGCTCAAGCTCGTCCTCATCCATGGCCACACCGATGTGGCGGACGATGCGCTGGCGGACCTTGCCGCCGTCACGCACGCCTTCGACGAGTTGGACCGAGCGGCGCGGGCTATTGGGGGTGGTCTTGATGCGTACGAACATGGGGGGAGTATAGCATGGGCGGGGCCACCGCCAACCAAATATATCCACTAGGCACAACAAAGCGAGTTGACTGACCCACACCTTCTAAGTCATTGTATTCGCTGAAATCTCCAAACGGGAGACTAGCCAAAAGCCGGCCCAACCGTCGAAGTCAGGGGAAGACGCGGCGCACAGGGAAGCCAGCGCCTGGGCGGGCCGGGGCGCCGAGGCGCTCGGCCTCTCCGGCCCGGTCGATCCCGAACGCTTCCGGGCGGTGCTCGAAGGCGAGGTTCCCCGGAACAAAGCCGGAGAAGTTCATGGTGAAATCTCGTAACTATATAAAATCATTGAAAAATAATCCCTTTATCCGTTGGCGTAGGGACCAAATCCTGGAATCAGTCATCAAATCGAATGCCGCAATTTTGTAATCCTTCGTTCGTCGGGTGATGGGGTTGGCGATTTCATCGATTGAGGGTTTGCCCCCAGTTTCGTCTCAGCGGCCGCAGCCAGATGTTTTTCCTGGGCCCGTTTCATGTGGGTGTCGTAGCGCCCGCGCCCCTGGGTGGTCCCGACGCGGGTCCAGCCGGATGCCTTGTAGACGGCGCCGGTGTAGCGGGGTGTTTCGACGAAGGTCTCGATGAGCACGGGCGTGATGTTGTAGCGCACCGTCCAGTCCTCGGGCAGGCGGTGGCGCACGGCCCGGTGACACCGGGGCGGTTGCCGGAAACCGGGATGGTACCCCGCCTCCGCACCTTCTGACTGCGGAACACTGTGTGTCCCGCCGCGCCTGCCGACAGCGCATGATTCCCAACTCCGGCAGCCGGCTCCTGTAGCCGTGCACTTAGGCCATGTCAGGCCGTGTGCTGTGCGAAGAAGGCGAGGCTGCGAGCGCGGGCAAGCCCCGCCGACTCCTCGTGGAAGTCGGCACGGTGATTGCAGTTGAAGCCGTGGCCGGCAGGATAGAGATGGACCTCTGCCCCGGGCTGGGCCGCGCGGATCGCTTCCACATCCTCCATCGGAATGCCGTGGTCCTGCTCGCCGAAATGCATCAGCAGCGGGTTCTTCGCCGTCTCATCCCGGAACCGCGCGATCTGCCCGCCATAATAGCAAACGCTGGCGTCGATGCCGATGCGGGTGGCGGCCAGGAAAGAGGAAGATCCGCCCCAGCAATAGCCGACCGAGCCGATCTTGCCGGCGCCCGTGGCCCGGAGCCCCTCGACCGCCGCAGCCATATCCTGGACAGCCGTGTCGAAGGACGACCCGGCCATGATATCGCGGGCCTTGGCGATCTCCTCCGGCGTGTAGCCGCATTCGAAGCGCCGCTCGACCCGGTCGTAAAACGAGGGCGCCCAGGCGAGATAGCCGTCAGCCGCATAGCTGTCTGCTACCTCGCGGATATGCGCGTTCACGCCAAAAATCTCCTGGATAACCAGAATGCCGCCCTTCGGCGCGCCCTTGGGCGCCGCCGTGTAGCACGCCAGCGCGAAGCCGTCGCTTGACGCAATCTCGATCCACTCGCCCATTATGTCTCTCCTGGCCGGGGGTGCCCGCTGTCGCCAGCTGTCTTAGCGTCTCCCCTGCACGCCTGCAATGCGGGTGCCTCCCGCCTATCCCGTGTCATCTGCCGAGACCGGCACTATTGCTATGCAGGTCCAAGACGATGCCAAGACTCAGGGCCGTTCCAGCCCCAGGCCGTATGTCTCAGGGTCGAGCCGGTCGAAGATTTCGCGCCTCAGGACGCCAGCGACCGGCCCGGCCGATAATTCGTCCGACAATCCGGCTGGCGATCCGGCCTCGGCGAACAGGCGGCTGTATTTGTCGTGCAACCGGCGGAAGGCGGCGGCAAGCCCTGTGGTTCCTTCGCCTGTGGCGCGCAACTCCACTGCGCCGTCTCCGGCGTCGAAATCGGCTGCCCTGCGCATCAGGGCAGGATGGGCGCGGCTGAAGGCGATGCCGGCCTTCTCCATTGCCTTGCGTGCCTCTTGGTCAGCAGCTCGGTAGGCGAGCGCGGCGGCGGCGAGCCCCACCGGTGCGGCATCCAGTAACGCTGCTCGCTCCTCCGGCATCAGTGTTCGCCAGAACCCGAGACTCGCGGTGAATGGGCTCGCTACGCGATGGATGCCCAGATGTATGGCCGTGACCGTCTGCGCCCGGTCCGCAAGCGCCGGTGTGGCGAGCAGCGCGACCGGGCCGAGCACGGCGTCGATGTTCCCCGTTTCCAGCGCCTGCGCCAGGCTTCCTTCAACGGCGACCGGCAGGCCGTCCAGGCGCTGCAGTAGCCTGTCCCAGGGGGGTCCTGGGCTGGCGATGCGTGCGCCTTTCAGCGTGTCCGCCCGGGCCAACGGCCTAGGGGAGAGTAGGTGGAAGGGGCCGGCAGCGTGGCTGCCGAGAAAGACGATCCCATGCTGCGCCAGGGATTTCAGGCATGCCGGGCAGTGCAGCATGACGAATTCAGACATGGCGGCGGCACCGGCCATCGGGTCAGGCCCGGCAAGCGCCAGCCGACCGGGCACCGCCCTATGCGGCATGCCGGCTGGATAGGCCGCCAGCGTCGTATAACCCATCTGCGCATCGCCATGCGCAACGCCGTCCATCGCGTGCTTCCGGCCCAGCAGCGAGCCGTCCACGAACAAACGGAAGGCAAACTGTTTGTCCCGCGCCGCCGTTTCGGCGAACCGGCGCCAGCCCGAGGCTGCGACAGGATGCGCTGCCGGCAGCGGCAGGTTGACGGCAATAGTGCGCTGGCTGGCCGCCGGCCACGGATTTGACGCCGCCGCGAGCAGCAGCCCACCTACAAGGACGGGACCGGCCCGTTTCACGAGCGCTCTGCCGCAGGCCCTTCCCCGGCCGGCACAATTCGGGCGGCACAGAACTTGAACTCCGGAATCTTGCCCCAAGGGTCGAGCTGCGGATTGGTGAGCTTGTTCGCTGCCGCCTCGACATAGGCGAATGGTGCGAAGACGAGGCCTGCCGGCACTGCACCGTCCATACGCGCGGTGAGCTCGATGGCACCGCGCCGGGTTTCGACGCGCACGCGGTCGCCCGGCGCGAGGCCGAGGGCGCGCAGGTCCGCCGGCGCGATGCTTGCCGTCGCCTCCGGTTCAAGCGCATCCAGCATGCTCGCGCGGCGCGTCATGGCACCGGTATGCCAATGCTCCAGTTGCCGTCCGGTGGTCAACACCATCGGGTAATCTGCATCCGGCTCCTCGGCGGGGGGTGTGAGGGCAGCCGACACGAAGCGCGCCCGCCCATCGCCGGTCGAAAAGCGGTCCGCGAACACGACGGCATGACCCGGATCGTCCGGGCCGTCGGACGGATAGGTGACGGCGCTCTCCGCTTCCAGGCGTTCCCAGCCAATATGGTTCAGGGACGGCATCAGCGCCGCCATTTCGGCATAGATGTCGCGCGGGTGGGCGTAGTGCCAGTCGAGACCCATGCGCTGGGCGATATCCTGGATGATCCGCCAATCCTCGCGCGCAGTGCCTGGCGGCTCGAACGCCTTGCGCCCGCGCTGCACCTGACGGTTGGTGTTGGTCACGGTGCCGTCCTTCTCTGGCCACGCCGAGGCTGGCAGCACGACATCGGCAAACATCGCCGTCTCGGTCAGGAACAGGTCCTGCACCACGAGATGGTCGAGCCTGGCAAATGCCTCGCGGGCATGGGTCGCGTCCGGGTCCGACATCGCCGGGTTCTCGCCCATAATGTACATCGCCCGCACATCACCCTTATGGGCTGCATCGACGATCTCGACCACGGTTAGGCCGGGCTCCGGGTCGAGCGCAACTCCCCAAGCCGCCTCGAAGCGGGCCTGCGCCTCCGGCTCCGCGACCCGCCGATAGTCCGGATACATCATCGGAATGAGGCCTGCATCAGAAGCGCCCTGAACATTATTCTGGCCGCGTAGCGGATGCAGGCCTGTCCCGGGCCGGCCGACATGGCCACACATCAGCGCGAGCGCAATCAGACAGCGGGCGTTGTCCGTGCCGTGTACATGCTGCGAGACGCCCATGCCCCAGAAAATCATCGCGCGCCCGGCACGGGCATAGACCCGCGCGACCTCCTTCAGCATGTCGGCGTCGATGCCGCAAAGCGGAGCCATGCTTTCGGGCGGAAAAGCGACGAGATGGTCCTTGAGCGCCTCGAAATCAGCAGTGTGTGTGGCAATATACTGTTGGTCGTAAAGTTCCTCGGCGATGATGGTGTGCATGATCGCGTTCAGCATTGCCACATCGCGGCCAGGCCGGAATTGCAGCATATGTGTCGCATGGCGCTTCAGCGCCTGGCCGCGCGGGTCCATGACAATCAGCGCCGCGCCACGTTTTGCCGCCTGCTTGAAATAGGTGGCCGCGACCGGGTGGTTCTCGGTCGGGTTGGCACCGATGACGATCAGCGCATCGGCATTCCGGACCTCGTTGAAGGTAGCAGTGACAGCCCCGGAGCCAATGCCTTCCAGCAGCGCTGCCACGGAGGAGGCGTGGCACAGCCGCGTGCAATGGTCCACATTGTTGGAGCCGAAGCCGGTGCGCACGAGTTTCTGGAAGAGATAGGCCTCCTCATTCGAGCCTTTGGCGGACCCAAAACCGGCAAGTGCCCTGTTCCCATGCTTGTCCTTCGCGGCCACTAGGCCGGCCGCGGCCCTGTCTAGCGCCTCCTCCCAGCTCGCTTCACGGAAATGGGTCAGCGGCCGGGCAGGATCGACATTCATGCCCTTGGGCGCGTCCTCGCGGCGAACTAACGGGTGCGTCAGCCGCTCCGGGTGGGAAATATAGTCGAAGCCGAACCGACCCTTGACGCAGAGCCGCTGCTCATTGGCTGGGCCACTGCGGCCCTCCACCGAAACAAGCCGGTCCTCGCTGATCGAATAGGTGATCTGGCAGCCGACGCCGCAATAGGGGCATACGCTGTCCACCCGGCGGTCCGGGCGCGGCGCGCCGAGCGCCGTTTTCGGCATCAGCGCGCCTGTGGGACAGGCCTGCACGCACTCCCCGCAAGCAACGCAGGTCGAGCCGTCCATGGGGTCGTCAAAATCGAAAACGATCTTCGCGCCCGACCCGCGCCCAGCCATGCCGATGACATCGTTGATCTGCACTTCGCGGCAGGCGCGCACACAGAGATTGCAATGGATGCAGGCGTCGAGATTGACCGCCATCGCGGGATGGCTGACATCCTCCGGCGGTGCCTCGCGGGCAGGCAGGCGGGTGGTTTCGAGGCCGGCATCGGTGATCCAGTGGCCGAAGCGCGAGGCGGGATCATGGCTCTCGGCTGGCTGGTCCGCCAGCAGCATTTCCAGAACCATGCGCCGAGCGCGCGCCGGGCGGGCACCGGCACTATTGACGATCATACCCGGCTCGGGACAACGCAGGCAGGACGGGGCCAGTGCCCGTTCGCCTTCGATCTCGACCATGCAGACGCGGCAGTTGCCGTCAGCGCGGTAACCTGGCTCCGGCGCGTAGCAAAGATGTGGCAGCACCGTGCCGATGCGTGCCGCCGCCTGCCAGATGGTCTCGCCCGTCAGCGCCAGCGCCTCGCGACCATCCAGCATGAAAAGGACGGGCGCGGCGGACTTGTCAGGCTTGTCGATCATGGGCAGTGCTTGCGCTCCCTTTACCGTCTCCCATATACCAATGCCGCCGGGCGCCGCAATGCTTGGGTCCGGCGGATGCGGGTCCCGCTTTGTGCCAAGAGGAAACGGTGCCATGTCGCAAATGCCGGTTTTCAATAGCCCGCTACTGCTCGGATTCGATCATCTGGAACGAATGCTCGATTCGGTGTCCAAGGCTTCGGCAGATGGCTATCCGCCCTATAATATCGAACGGACAGGTGACAACCGGTTGCGTATTTCATTGGCGGTAGCGGGCTTTGCGCGCGAGGATCTCGCGATCTCGGTCGAGGATCGGCAGCTGATCGTGCGTGGGCATCATGGCGAGGAGGGAGAAGGGCGCATCTTCCTCCACCGGGGCATCGCGGCGCGGCAATTCCAGCGCCGGTTTGTGCTCGCGGAAGGCATTGAAGTGCAGAAAGCGCATACAGAAAACGGGCTCCTGCATATCGACCTCGTGCGGCCGGAACCGGAGATCCGCAGCCGCACCATCGAGATCGACGCCGACCCGTAGCCGGCGGCCAATCTGTCAGCGCTGTGCCGTCTGCCAGTCGGGTGCGATGTGGAAGGGGGCGTCGGAGGGCGGCAGGGACGGGCGAGCGAGGATGGCGTCAGCCGCCTTTTCCGCAATCATGATCGTCGGTGCGTTGAGGTTGCCGGTCGTGATCGCCGGCATGACCGAGCTGTCCACGATGCGTAGGCCCTCCAACCCCCGGACCCGGAGTTCCGCTGGATCGACGACTGCCATATCGTCAATGCCCATCCGGCAGGTCCCGCAGGGATGGTAGGCGCTCTGGACGGTCTCGCGCACGAAGGCATCGATCTCCTCGTCGCATTGCACTGCCTCTCCCGGCGCGAGCTCCTGTCCGCGCCAGGGATCGAAGGCGGGCTGGGCGAAGAGTTCCCGCGTGAGGCGCACGCAGGCGCGCATTTCCGCCCAGTCGTCGGGGTGGCTCATATAGCGGAACCGAATCTTCGGTGACACTAGCGGGTCGGCTGAGGCGAGCTGGACCTCGCCCCGCGATTTCGAACGCATCGGGCCGGCATGGGCCTGGTAGCCGTGGCAATGGATGCGGTCGTTCATGTCGTAGGAAGCCGCAAGCGGCAAGAAGTGGTACTGGATGTCTGGCCATCGCACACCGGCGCGCGAACGGATGAAACCTCCGGCCTCGAAATGGTTGCTCGAGCCGAGTCCAGACCGGAACAGCATCCAGCGGACACCGATCAATGCCTTCTGTAGAAGGCTGGTCGCGGCATGGAGGGTGATCGGCCGGATGCATTCCTGCTGGATGTAGAGTTCCAGATGGTCCTGGAGGTTCTGGCCGACGCCGGGCAGGTCCAGGATGGGTGCAATGCCGTGCGCCGCGAGATGCGCGGCCGGGCCGATACCCGACAGCATCAAGAGCTGCGGATTGTTGATGGGACCGCCGCTCAGAACGATCTCGCGCCGTGCCCGCGCAATGCGGACCGCGCTGCCCTGCTGGTATTCGACGCCCGTGGCGTGCCGCTCGTCGAGCAGCAGACGTGTTGCAAGCGCGCCAGTCTCCACGGTGAGGCTGGGTCTGCCGGCGGCCGGCTTGAGATAGGCATTGGCGGCGCTCCAGCGCCGGCCCCGATGGACAGTCATGTCCATCGGGCCGAAGCCCTCCTGCCGGTAGCCGTTCATGTCGTCCGTGCGCGCATAGCCCGCTTGATCCCCCGCTTCGATGAAGGCCGCGTAGAGTGGGTTCGCCATGCGTCCGCGCGAGGTGTTGAGTGGCCCTGACCCGCCGCGCCAGTCGTCCCCGCCACCAGCGCAATTCTCTGCCCGGCGGAAATAGGGCAGCACCTCGGCATAGGACCAGCCCGCGGCGCCGCCCTCCGCCCAGCCGTCGAAATCGAGCGGGTTGCCGCGCACATAGGCCATGCCGTTGACCGAGGATGAGCCACCCAGCACCCGGCCGCGCGGGCAGTGGAGGCGTCGCCTGTTGAGATGTTGTTCGGGCTCCGTCCAGTAGTGCCAACCATAGCGCCTGTGGCCCATAGCGATGGCGAGTGCGGAAGGCATTTGCAGGAAGATGCTGCGGTCGCTGCCGCCAGCCTCCAGAAGCAGAACGGTCGCCTTGCCGTCCTCGGTCAGCCGGTTGGCGAGCACGCACCCCGCCGACCCGGCTCCGACCACGACATAGTCGAAAATGCGGCTTTCGCTCATCGCCACGCCCCGCGGTTTTCATCTTACCAGACAGCAGGATGCAGGCGGATACCGCCATTATTCCGCTGGGTCGGATGCGGGTTGATTGTGCCCCATAATATAGGTCTCGATGAAGATAGACCTCTCCTTCATCTTCCCCCGGGTCTTGCTACACTCCAGAATCCATTCGTCGAAGCGTGGCCTCACGCTGTGTCGATCAGATGCATGAAGGAGCCAGCGGTGCGGCCGCGCACAAGGCCGGTGAGGCCGAGCGGCCTGCCGGGCGCGTCTGCCGCTTCGAACAGTGGTGCCCCGGGCCCTTCGCGGATAATGCGTGCATAGTGGAACTCATGTCCGCGAAAGACCGCGCCCGGCGAAAAGCTGCCGCCTTTGGCCTTAAGGCGGCGATAGCCGAGTCGGCGGGCTGGTGTGGCGAAGCTCGTCTCGAGTGGCAGAAGGCCTGCCATGGCGTGGCGCGCTCCCGCCGCATCCTCCAGCCCCTCGCCCAGCACCATATAGCCGCCGCATTCGCCGTAGACCGGCCCCTCATGGTGGCGCAGGGCGGCCAAGAAATTGGCGGCTGCTGCAATGCGACCGGCATAGAGCTCCGGATAGCCGCCCGGTAGGAAGACAGCATCACCCTCCGGCGCCTCGTCGGCAAGCGGCGAGAAGAAGGTGAATTCGGCCCCGGCTCGGCGCCAGCCGGCCAGCACATGTTCATAAGCGAAGGTGAAGGCCTCGTCGCGTGCGACCGCAATACGCTGGCCCGGTGGTGGCAAGGGCGGGCAGCTAGGCGCATATTCCGTCGCAAGCGGCATGCGAAGCGGCCCGAAGGGCATCACTGCTGCCGGGGCGAGGTCCGCCGCGCGCGCCAACCAGGCTTCGAGTGCGGGGTGCTCACCCGCCTGCACCAGCCCTAGATGGCGCGAGGGCAGAACTAACGCCGGCTCCAATGGAAGCGCTGCAAGGATAGGTACGACGCCCGCCCGCTCACATAGTAGCGCCTCGTGCCGGGCACCAGCCACCCGGTTCAGCACCGCGCCGGCGATGCGGATATCGCTTCGGTGGCCAGCAAACCCCTCCAGCAGCGCTGCCACTGACTGGCCTTGCCGTGCGCTGTCTACGACCAGCACCACGGGCCAGCCGGTGAGGGCGGCCAGATCGGCTGTTGAACCGCCGCCGCCCTCTGGCCCGTCGAACAAGCCCATCGCACCTTCGACCACGGCGATATCGGCTTGTCCGTTCAGCGCCGCCGCCAATGTTCCGGGGCGCATCGCCCAAGAGTCCAGTGTCAAACAAGGCCGCCCCGCCGCGGCAGCGAGGAAGCCGGCGTCGATGTAATCCGGCCCCGTCTTGTAGGGCTGGACCTCAAGACCTTGTCGGCAAAGCGCGCAGACCAGACCGGCAGCCACTGTCGTCTTGCCGCTGCCCGAGGCCGGGGCGGCGAGGATAACCCCCTTCACAGTAGGCGTTTCAGGGCCGCTGCGATCTCGTCCACGGTCGTCTCATGGCCGAAATGGGTAACATAGCGTCCCTTCCTGTCCATCAGGAAGAGGATGGAGGAGTGGTCCACAAGATAGCTGCCGTCTTCTTCCGGTGCGGCCTTACGGTAGTAGATGCGGAAGGCGCGGGCCGCAGCCGCTACTTGCGCCGGCGCGCCGGTCAACCCCGTCGTGCCAGGGTGAAAATGACCAGCATATTCCTTCACGACCTCGGGCGTGTCGCGCTCGGGATCTATGCTGATGAATATTAGCCGGACCTTCGCAGCCAATTCCGGGCCTAAGTCGTCCAGTGCGGCGCTGGCGTTGAACAGCGTGGTCGGGCAGACATCCGGGCAGAATGTGTAGCCGAAATAGACCAGCATATGCTGCCCGCGGAAGTTCTGCTCCGTCACCTTGCGCCCATCGCCATCGATAAGCTCGAACGGCCCGCCGATCGCCGGACGGCCTCGGTCTGGCCGTCCTTCCAGCGCCCACCACAGCCAGTAGCCTGCGAGCACCACAACGAGGGTGCCGCAGGCGAGCAGTCCGAATTGCAAGCTTCTGCGCATGGAATGTGGGCGGCCGCTCAGAGCGCCAGCCGCAGCAGTGCCGCAAGCACAGCGACGAGTTGGACCATGTTGACGAAGGCAGCGTTCTTGTGGATGCGCTGGAACTCGTCCGCTGCGCCGTATTCGCCTCGCTCGCGGGCGTCGAACAGCTTCTGGACCCGGGGCATGGCCGCATAGCGCGAGGCCAGAAAGGCGGCTGAGACCAGCGCCATGATCGCCGCGTCCCAGGGTTGTACGGCGACCGCCGCAAGCGCCGCGATGCCACAAACCGCGGCCATGAACGTGTAATAGGGGCCGAAAACGTCGCGCATGAAGGTGTCCGCGACCTGCCGGTCGAGCTTGCGGAACACCATCGGCGCGAAAAAGCCGGAAAAGGTCACCATGCCGCCAAAGGCCAGTGCGCTTGCCGCGACAGCAATCCCGAGAAACACCATGTCGATTCCAGCCATGAGGCGGATATAGCGGGCGTAGGGCGCGGCGGAAAGGGGGCGTCCCACCGGCGGTTCACCGGCATTGAGCCCCTTACCCTCGGTCTTGCGCTTTTTAGCCCTTCAGCCTAACAGGGCAGGGCGAGACCGAGGGGAAGGGCGATGGCGACGGTGTCTGTGCTGTCCGAGATACCGGGGACAGTGTTCAAAATCGAGGCCAAGGTCGGCGATGAGGTGGCGGAGGACGATCCAGTAATCATCCTAGAGTCGATGAAGATGGAGATTCCAGTGGGCGCTCCTCAAGCGGGCCGGATCGCCGAAATTCTGGTTGAGGAAGGCGAGGCGGTCGAGGAAGGCCAGGAAATCGCTATTATCGAGGCCTGAGGCGACAACGATAATGCCCGCCGGAACGCCTCCTTTCGGCAAGATCCTGATCGCCAATCGCGGCGAGATCGCCTGCCGCATTGCGCGCACCGCACGGCGCCTGGGCGTGCGCACGGTGGCCGTCTATTCGGACGCCGATGCTGACGCCTTACATGTGTGCATGGCGGATGAGGCGATCGCCATCGGCGGCGCTGCGCCGTCGGACAGCTACCTCCTCGCCTCGCGCATCATCCAGGTTGCGCTCGACACGGGTTCTGAAGCGGTCCATCCAGGCTTCGGCTTCCTCTCCGAAAATGCGGGTTTTGTTGAGGCTGTGGAGGCAGCAGGATTGGTCTTCAT
The DNA here is from genome assembly GCA_026710105.1 of Alphaproteobacteria bacterium. GTDB lineage: Bacteria > Pseudomonadota > Alphaproteobacteria > Bin95 > Bin95 > Bin95. Next base: position 33,612 of record JAPORR010000018.1, on the reverse strand, counting down.
CGGGCCGGACGCGGTTGCCATCGCGGCCATGGGCGACAAGATTGAGAGCAAGCGCCTCGCTGAGCAGGCCGGTGTGCCGGTCGTGCCCGGCGACCCCAGCGAGATCACGGATGCCGATGCAGCCGCGGCAAGCGCGCGCCGGATCGGCTACCCAGTGATGGTGAAGGCCTCGGCCGGCGGTGGTGGCAAGGGCATGCGCATCGCCCGCTCCGACGAGGAGCTTCGGCAGGTCTTCGGCTCGACCGTCAATGAAGCCAAAAGTGCCTTCGGCGACGGCCGCGTTTTCATCGAGAAATATATCGAAGAACCGCGCCATATCGAAATCCAGACCCTGGCCGACGCGCACGGTAACATCGTGCATCTGGGCGAGCGGGAATGCTCGATCCAGCGCCGCCACCAGAAGGTGATCGAGGAAAGCCCGAGCCCATTCGTCGATGAGGCGCTGCGTGCGGAGATGGGTGCGTGCGCTATCGCACTTGCCCGCGCAGTTAGTTACCGCTCTGCGGGCACGGTCGAGTTCATCGTGGACCATGCGCGCAATTTCTATTTCTTAGAGATGAACACCCGCCTTCAGGTCGAGCACCCGGTGACGGAAATGGTCACCGGGCTGGATTTGGTGGAGCAGATGCTGCGCGTGGCGGCATGCGAGCCGCTTGGGTTCGGCCAGCAGGATGTCCGCCTCGACGGTTGGGCAATCGAGGCGCGCATCTATGCGGAGCGGCCCGAGCGCAATTTCGCCCCTTCTATCGGCCGGCTAAAGACCTTCCGCCCGCCGGCGGAGGATGGCAGCGTGCGCATCGACACGGGCGTCGTCGAGGGCTCCGAGATCACCATGTTTTACGACCCGATGATCGCCAAGCTCGCTGTGCATGGGGCGACACGCGGGGAGGCGCGTTCAAGGCTCGCTGGTGCGCTCGACCGCTTCGCTATTGGCGGGGTCGGCCACAATATCGACTTCCTCGCCGCGATTGCGGACAGCCCGCGCTTCGCCGAAGGCCAGCTCAGCACTGCTTTCATTGATGAGGAGTTCCCGGAGGGCTATGACCCTGCCGCTGGCGCTGACCGGCATCAGGAGCTGTTTGCCGCCGTCGCGGTGGTGCTGGCGCGGACCGAGGCGCTGGCGGCGGGCGGTGCGGATCGGCGCGACTGGGCCGTGCTGCTCGACGGCCTTTCAGTGTCGGTCGCCATTGAGCCGGATGAGGAAGGCCTGCGACTGGAGGTTGATGGCCGGACAGCACGGCTGCAGGGTGCCCGGCCGCCCTCTGGCACTCATTTAACGGGCTGGTTCAACAGTGAAGCGATCTCGGTTCGCGTGGAGGAGGACGGCGCCGGCTGGCGGCTCTCCTACCGAGGCGTGCAGGCAGTGGTACGGGTCGTGCCGCCGCACGTCGCCGAATTTGCCCGTTTCATGCCGAAAAAGGCGCCTCCGGACACTTCCAAGGTTTTACTTTCGCCCATGCCGGGCCTGCTGGTGTCGCTCGCGGTGGTGGAAGGAGAGACGGTCGAGGCCGGGCAGGCGCTCGCCGTGGTCGAGGCGATGAAGATGGAGAATGTATTGCACGCCGAACGGCCCGGGCGCATCAGGTCCATCCCGACCGCCGCGGGGGCTAATCTTGCCGCCGACCAGCCGATCCTCTACTTTGAGTGACGAGGCGACAGGCTAGGATCGTGGCCTATCCCGCAGCCTTGAGTCGCGCCAGGCCGGCGTCGAGGTCGGCGATCAGGTCGTCAGGATCTTCGAGACCGATATGGAGGCGGAGCAGCGGGCCGGCAGGGGTCCAGGCCGTCGCCGTGCGGTAAGTGGACGGGTCGCTCGGGACTATCAGACTCTCGAAACCGCCCCAGCTTGATCCCATGCCGAAAAGTTCGAGGCCGTCCAGCATCGCTGCGACGGCCGCTGTGCTCGCCGGCTTGAGCAGCAGGCCAAATAGGCCGGAGGCACCTGTGAAATCCCGCTTCCAGATCGCATGGCCCGGATCGTCAGGCAGTGCCGGGTAGAGCACCCGCTCAACTTCCGAGCGGCCCTGCAGCCAGGTCGCGATCCGGAGCGCGCTCTCCTGGTGCCGGGCAAGCCGCACGCTCATCGTGCGGATGCCGCGTGTGCCGAGATAGACATCGTCGGGGCCGGCGCAGAGGCCGGAGATCTGCCACCAGTTGCGCACTATCTCCAATGTCTCCGCATCGCGGCAGGTGACGACTCCCAGCATCGCGTCGGAATGGCCGACGATATATTTCGTGGCGGCGTGGATAGAGAGGTCTGCGCCATGCTCGAAAGGCTTGAAGAAGAGCGGTGTCGCCCAGGTGTTGTCGATTGCAACGCGCGCGCCGCCTGAATGGGCGGCCTCCGCAATCGCTGGCACATCCTGCATCTCGAAGGTCTGTGAGCCGGGCGCCTCCAGATAGACAAGCTTCGTCTCTGGGCGCATCAGTGCGGCAATGTCGGCGCCAATGTCCGGGGCGAAGAAGGTCGCCTCGATACCGTGGCGTGGCAGCGCCTCAGCGGCATAGCGTCGGGCTGGAGCATAGACGCAGTCGGCTACCAGCACATGGTCGCCGGCCGACAGCATGGAGGAATAGCCGAGCGCTACGGCCGCCATCCCGGAAGGGCAGATGACCGCGCCATGAGCACCTTCGATCTCCGCCACCGCGTCCTCGAAGGTGAACATGGTGGGTGTGCCGCGCCGCCCATAGGCCGGATCGCGTGGCCCCTTGGGTGCAAGGCGCTCCGCCATCGTGCGCGACAGGATTGTCGAGGCGTGGAAGACGGGCGTGTTGACGGTACCAAAGAAGTCATGCGGGTGGCGCCCCGCATGGGTGAGCACTGTATCTGGTTGTTTGCCCTTGATCATGGCTCTACCGGTGTGTCCTCTCGCGATCCCCATTCGCTCCAAGAGCCGTCATAGACGGCTGTATCGGTTCGTCCGAGCTCATAGAGCCCGAGCGCCAACACGGCGGCGGTCACGCCCGAGCCGCAGGTCGTGGCCACGGGTCGGTCGAGGTCAAGCCCCGCCGCCTCGAAGGCCGCGCGAAGTGTTGCCCGGTCCCGGAAGGTACGGCTCTCCGGGTCCAGGAGTTCGGTATAGGGCAGGTTCAGGCTGCCGGGGATATGGCCGCTGCGCATACCCGGCCTCGGCTCTGGCTCGACGCCGGCGAAGCGCCCGGGGCTCCGCGCATCCAGCACCTGCTCGGCACAGCTCGCGATATTGGCCAACATGTCCTCCTGCGCACGTACCAGTTCCGGCCGTGCCACGGCTGCATAGCCCCCCTCGACCGGCCGGCCTTCGGCCCGCCATTTCGGCAGGCCGCCGTCCAGTACCTTCACGCGCTCATGACCGAAGGCCCGGAAGGTCCACCAGACGCGTGCCGCGCCGGTCGTGCCGACCACGTCATAGACCACGACCTCGTCATCGCGTCTTATACCCATCACCCCCATGGCGAGCGCGAAGCCCTTGGCGTCAGGCAACATGTGTGGCAGGTCGCTCGCGCGGTCGGCCACGCCGTCTATGTCGAAGAAGCGCGCCCCCGGTATATGTGCCTCGAGGAATTCCGATCCGGCATTGCGCCCAGCGGTCGGCAGATGGTGGCTGCCGTCCAGAATCACCATCTCTCCCAGCCGGGCTGCCAACTCATCGGTAGCTATCAGCGCGCTCATGCGCCTGCCTCCTCCAGATGGACATTGATGCGTCGGTTGCGCCGCCCCTTCTTCTCGATCTTGCCGATGCGCACCCGCCCGATCTCGCCGGTGCGTGCGACATGGGTGCCGCCGCAAGGCTGCAGGTCTACGGCCTGGCCGATCTCCAGCACGCGCACCCGTCCGGCGCCACGCGGCGGTTGCACGGACATGGTACGCACCAGCTCCGGGTTGGTGTCGAGTTCGGACTCGTCGATCCAGCGCGCCGTTACAGCATGGTCGGCGTCGATTAGCGTGTTCAGCGCCGTCTCCAGCACCTCCTTGTCAAGCACTGGGTCCGGCAGGTCGAAATCGAGTCGGCTCTTCCACTCGCCAACAGCGCCACCAGTCACGCCTCCCCCCACCACGGCGGAGAGCAGGTGAAGGCAGGTATGCATGCGCATGTGCCGGTAGCGCCGCTCCCAGTCGATTTCGGCCCGCACCCGTGCCCCGATTCGGGGCGGTGCAACGCCTTCGGACAATGGGTGCAGGACTGCATCCGTCTCGCCCTTCACCGCTGGCAGCACGGCGAAGGCCACACCTGTATCATCCACCAGTCGGCCGGTATCGCCCGGCTGGCCGCCACCGGTTGGGTAGAACACAGTACGGTCGAGCCCGATGCCGGCGGGTTCCGCCGACGTCACCACGGCGTCGCAGGCTCGCGCATAGGCATCATTGCGGAAGACGAGTTCCATCGCCCCTCTCTTCGTTCGGGATGTATCGCCGCCGAACTATAGGCCGCCCAGGCTGCCCGGACTATCCCGGCGAAGGCACCGCCTAGCGTGGCCAGGGCTTAACAGGATACTGCCGCTTGTCAGATCCGCCCGTCATAGGCTCGGCGGCCGATCTCGGCGGCAATGACGGTGAAGCGGTCGCGGGCGAGTGCGGCGTCGAGTTCACGAGCGAGGCTCGCCCGGTCGCAGACACTTGCACCTACACCGCCCAGCGCTCTGGCGACGGCCGGGAAGTCCGTGGCGCCGAAGTCCACGGCAAGATTGGGAAGTTGCAACGAGCGCTGCTTTAGCTCGATCAGGCCGAGCTGCGAGTCGGCGAAGACGAGGATGGGAAGGGCGAGGCCCAGGTCGCGGAGGGTGGCGAGCTCGCCAAGGACCATTTCAAGGCCGCCGTCGCCCATGGTCGCCACGACGGCCCGCTCTGGCTCCGCTAGCTTGCGCCCGATGGCGAGCGGCAGCGCGCCACCCATGGTGCAGAGCCCGGTGGACTGCAGCAGGCCGCGCGGGTGGTAGCATTCGTAGAGCTGGCTCAGCACGATCCGGTGCGCGCCCGCGTCCGTCGTCACCACGGCGTCGCGCGGCAGCACTTTACGCAGCATATCAATCACTGCCGCCGGGCCCCAATGCTCGTCGAGACCGCTTTCAGCCCGCAGCGCGGCACGCGTCGCCGCCGGCTCTCCCTCCGACCAAGTCCTGCAGGGTGATACGCCTCGGCCGAGCGCCTCCAGCCCGGCGGCGACATCGCCCGGAAAGAGCAGCGCGGCTCGGTGCATGCCGTGGCCGCCGGCGACGGCCGGCAAGTCGATGACACGTGCGTCTGTGGCCCAGGGGTCCCGCCAGCCGATGCGCATTTCTATTGGGTCGTAGCCGGCAAGGACGAGGCAATCCGATCCGGCTACGAGCGGCAGGAGGCGGCGGTCCACGCGCGGGCTGAGCCCAGCGCCGCCGAGTGCCAACAGGTCATCTTCCGGCAGCACGCCCTTCGCTTTGTAGGTCGTGATGAGTGGCGCGCGGAACCGGTGACAGAAGGTTGCTACGGCCCCTTCTGCACCCTGATTTGTGACGTCGAGGCCAGCGATGACGAGTGGGCGGCGGGCCGCCGCGAGCCAGGCCCGAGCCTTGTCCAGCGCCGGACCCTCTGCCGGGCCGATCGGGCCTGCCACTGCCTCCGGGGCCGGCGGCGGCGCGGACTGTTCACGGGTCTGCACATCAATCGGGATATCGAGCAACACCGGACCTGGCCGGCCTTCGGTTGCAAGTGCAACGGCGCGGTCGGCGAGGAGGCCGGCCATGCCGTCCTCAACCCGGAACGCCGCCTTGGCGACCGTTTCCGCCAGCCTCACATGATCAAAGATCTGGTGGGTGTAGCTGTGCTGCTCGGAGGCGGGAATACAGCCGGTCAGTACGATCATCGGCACGCGGTCCTGAAAGGCGTTGGCGATGACAGTCGTGGCATTGGAGAGGCCGGGGCCGATGGTGGCGACCAGAATCGCCGGGGCCCCGTCGCTATGGTGGACGCCCTCGCCCATGAAGCCCGCGCCATTCTCGTGCCGGGCGAGCAAGACGCGGATGCCGGCCCGGTCAAGTGCGTCTAAGATGGCGATCACCTCGCCACCCGGAATGCCGAAGGCGTGGCGGCAGCCGGCCGCGGCCAGCCGTTGCGCAATCAAGTCGGCCGAATCTGTCATGGTTTAGCCCCTTGTCCGGACCCGTGGCTGCCTGTTGCTAACCTTGTTCCACCGCCTGCCATCGCAGCACTGGGTTGCGTGCCGCGCGCGTCTCGTCCAAACGGCGTCTCGGGGCGTGGAAGGGAGCTTCGGCGAGTGGTGCGCCGTCCTGCGCGCGTTCGGCGAGGCCGCGCATGATGGCGATGAAGCGGTCGAGGCTGGCGCGGGTTTCGGTCTCTGTCGGCTCGACTAGCATCGCGCCGTGGACCACGAGCGGGAAATAGACCGTCATCGGGTGCAGACCCTCATCGATCATCGCCTTGGCGATGTCGAGTGTGGAGACACCCGTGTCCCGGAGCATGCGGTCGTCGAACAGTGCCTCGTGCATCGCCGGCCCGGACTGTGCAAAGGGTGCGGAATAGATATCCTCGAGCCGGCGCAACAGGTAGTTTGCATTCAGCACGGCGTCGCCCGAAACCTGGCGGAGCCCGTCCGCCCCGTGGCTCATCATGTAGGCCATCGCGCGCACGAACATGCCCATCTGGCCGTGAAAGGCCTTCATGCGCCCGAAGGCCTCGTCATGCGTCTCCTCCAGGCGGAGTACGCCGTCTTCCTCGACGATCCGCGGCACCGGCGCGTAGGACGTCAGCGCCTCAGAGAACACCACAGGGCCCGAGCCTGGCCCGCCGCCGCCATGCGGCGTCGAAAAGGTCTTGTGCAAGTTGATATGCATGGCGTCCACGCCGAGATCGCCCGGCCTGACGCGCCCGACAATGGCATTGAAATTTGCCCCGTCGCAATAGAAGTAGCCGCCAGCGGTGTGTACCGTGTCCGCGATGCGGCGGATATCGTTCTCGAACACGCCGCAGGTGTTGGGGTTGGTCAGCATGACTGCCGCGACCCTGCCTTCGCCGGCAAGCGCTTCGAAACGACCCAGATCGACCCGGCCGCGCGCGTCCTCTGGGATCGAGACCACTTCGAAGCCGAGCGCGGCGGCCGTCGCTGGGTTGGTGCCATGTGCGGAGTCCGGCACCAGCACGCGCCGCCGATCCGCCTGCGCTGGCCCGCCCGCATCCAATGCGGCGCGGATCGCCATCATGCCGCAGAGTTCGCCATGCGCGCCCGCACCGGGCGTGAGCGCGACGCCCGGCATGCCGGTCAGCACCGTCAGCCAGCGCTGCAGTTCGCGGCAAAGTGCGAGCGCGCCCTGCACTGTGCTCTCCGGCTGCAGCGGGTGGATGTCGGCGAAGCCCGGCAGCCGCGCCATGCGTTCGTTCAGGCGCGGATTGTGTTTCATGGTGCAGGAGCCGAGCGGGAAGAGGCCCGTGTCGATACCGTAATTTTTCTGTGAGAGCCGGGTATAGTGGCGCACGACCGTGGGCTCGGCCAGGCTCGGCAGCCCGATGGTACCAGAGCGCGCAAGGCCGCCCAGCCGGTCGGGACCGGCATCGGCGTCCGGCCAGTCCACGCCGACGGCGCCAGGGCTGTCCTGCTCGAAGATCAGCGGTTCCTCGATGCTGAGCCCGTAATCGCCGGAAACTGTGCTGTGTGAATTACCGGTCATGACAGCGCCTCTGAGAAGGCGTCGATATCGTTTGCACTTGTCTCAGTCACAGCGACGAGGAGTAGGTCGTCGAGGCCCGCGCCTGGATGAAGACGTGAGACCGGCACGCCCGCCAGGATGCCGTCGGTCGCTAACTGCTCGACCGCCGCGGCTGCATCACCGTCCAGCCTCACGGTGAACTCGTTGAAGAAGGCTGTAGTGATGACGCGTGCGCCAAGCCGGTCTGCTAGCCGGACGGTGGCGGCATGGTTGAGCGCGGCGAGGCGCTTCAGTCCGGTCTCGCCGAGCAGCGTCAAATGTATGGTGAAGGCGAGCGCGCAAAGGCCGGAATTGGTGCAGATATTGCTGGTGGCGCGCTCGCGGCGGATATGCTGCTCGCGCGTGGCTAGAGTCAGTACATAGCCGCGCCGACCTTCGGCATCCACGGTCTCGCCGCACAGTCGGCCGGGCATCTGACGCATATGCCGTGTGCGGGCCGCGAACAGGCCGAGATGGGGCCCGCCGAAATTCATTGCATTGCCTATGGATTGACCCTCTGCCGCAACGATGTCTGCCCCCATCGCTCCCGGCGGCTTGAGCGCGCCGAGCGCCACAACTTCGGTGACGACGACGACAAGCAGGGCGCCCTTGGTATGCGCTGCTTCCGCCAGCTCGGAGACATCCTCGATATTGCCGAACAGATCCGGATACTGGACGACGACGCAGGAGGTCTCGCTGTCGATCCTGGACGCCAGATCCTCGCCACCCACCGGCGCGGGCGGACCGACCTCCAGCCGAAACCCTTGGAAGCGCGCCTGCGTCGCGGCCGTGTCGCGGTAATGCGGGTGGAGATTGCCGGAGACGACCGCCTTCGAGCGCCGGGTGACCCGGTTCGCCATCGTCACCGCCTCGGCCGCCGCAGTCGCGCCATCATACATTGAAGCGTTGGCGACCTCCATGCCGGTCAGCAGGCACACCTGGGTCTGAAACTCGAACAGATATTGCAGTGTGCCTTGGGCGATTTCCGGCTGGTAGGGGGTGTAGGAGGTGAGGAACTCGCCACGCTGGATGAGGTAGTCCACGGACGCTGGCACATGATGGCGGTAGCTGCCGGCTCCGCAAAAGAAGGGACCTGCGCCCGCTGCCCGGTTCTGCGCCGCGAGACGGGACAGCCGCTGCTCGACCTCGAACTCGCTCGCATGCAGCGGCAGGTCCATCGGTTCCGTCAGCAGCGCGCCGTCCGGCACGTCCGAGAACAACGACTCTACCGACGGCGCGCCGATGGCGCGGAGCATCTCGCCGCGATCTGCGCCGGTGATCGGCAGATAGCGCATCAGTCGAGCTCCTCTGCGAACGCCCGGTAGGCCTCTTCGTCCATCAGCTCGCCGAGCTCGCCCTCGTCGCCGACCTCCATGCGGAAGAACCAGCCTTGGTCCTCGGCAGACTCGTTGACAAGGTCGGGCGAGTCCTCCAGCCGGTCGTTGACCGCGACAATCGTGCCCGTCAACGGCGCATAGACATCGCTTGCCGCCTTGGTACTCTCGACCACAGCAGCTTCCTGATTGCGGGCGATCTGCGCGCCCACCTCTGGCAATTCGATATAGACGACGTCGCCTAATTGCGATTGCGCGTAGTCGGTGATGCCGCAGACGGCAACGCCGTCCTCCATCCGCACCCATTCATGTTCGCGCGTGTAGTAGGTCTTGACGGCCATAGGAGTTCTCAGCCTCGGAAATAGTTGTGGGGAACGAAGGGGAGGGGGACGACGCGGCCGGGCCGCAGTGTCCCACGGATGTCGAAGGTGAGTGCCGTGCCGGGTGCCGCGAGCGCGACCGGCAGGTAACCCATGCTGATCGGGCCGCCGAGCACCGGCGCGAAACCGCCGCTGGTCACGCGGCCAACCGGCGTGTTCGCCTCGTCGAGTAGCGTCGTGTCTTCGCGTGCGATCACTCGGCCCTCGGGCCTTATGCCGACTCGGCGGCGGGCAGGCGGTGTGTCGAGAATTCGCGCCGCCCCGGGGAAATTGCGCTCTACGCGCCGGTGTTTTGGCATAGTCCAGCCGAGGCCAGCTTCGAGCGGCGTCGTATCCTCGCCGATATCGTGGCCGTAGAGGCAGAGCCCTGCTTCCAGCCTAAGCGAATCGCGCGCGCCGAGCCCGGCCCAGGCGACGGCTTCATGGGTGAGCAGACGCTGAGCGAGCGTCTCTGCATCCTCCGCCGCGACTGAGAGCTCGAAGCCGTCCTCGCCTGTATAGCCGGAACGCGACACCCGGGCCGGCACACCGCAGGCCTTCCCCTCGCGCCAAGACATGAACGGAAGATCCGCGAAGGCCGCCAACACTGCCGCTGCTGCCGGCCCCTGCAGGGCGAGCAGCGCCCGGTCCGGCTCCGCTATGATGTCTACTCTGCCGCCCAGATGACGGCGAAGATGCTCGGTATCCCGTTCCTTACAGGCGGCGTTGACGACGACCCCGAGCCCATCCGGCACGCGTGAGACGATCAGGTCGTCTAGAATACCGCCGCTCTCAGCCGTTAGCAGCGTATAGCGCATGGTGCCCGCGCCGAGGCCCTGGATATCGCCTGGCACGAGCGTCTCCAGTGCCGCATCGGCATCCGGGCCCATCAAGCGCAGCTGACCCATATGACTGACATCGAACAGTGCAGCCCGGCTGCGGGCGTGGTTGTGCTCCGCGACACTGCCTTCCAGGTAGCGCAGTGGCATGTCGTAGCCGGCAAACGGCGCCATGCGCGCGCCGGCAGCGAGATGCATGGTGTGAAGCGGGGTCTTCAGCAAGTCGGTCATCGACGAACCCTCCGGCGTCCGGGCCCGCCTTACGGCTTGCCCGTCTGCCCCCTCTGTCCGTCCGACCTGAAAGATTCCGGCAGCGCCGTTACATCTTCGGTGGGGCGTATGCGCCCGCTTTCCAGAGTCGCCTCCCCGCGCGGTCCGGGTGCCTGAGAGTTTCCGGGGCGGTTGCTCCTTCGGCGCCGGCTTTGATCGCCGGACTCTCCCGCGTGGATCTACGGCAGAGGAAAGGTGACAGAGGCCGTGCCGGCTTGTCAATGCGCCATGAGTACCGGGAGGGTGGCGTTGAAAAGGATATGATTGGTAGGCCCGCCGAACAGTGCTTGGCGCAGCCGGCCGCGGGTGTAGCCGCCTTTGACCAAGAGGTCGGCATCACGCTCGGACGCAATCTCCAGCGTCTTGTGGCCGCTTTCCCCCAATCCTGCCTCCACAACCAGAGAACCGGCGTCGATACCCTCGCGGCGGAGTTGGCGCGCCACCGCCTCACCGGTCGGCCCCGGCACCGTCATGCCAGTCACGGTCAGCACCGTCACTTCTTCGGCAAGACGTAGCAAGTCCAGCCCGGCGCGTATGGTACGGGCCGTCTCCGAAGACCCGTTCCACGCGATCAGCACATTACGGCCGAGTGCGGTTGGAGACCCAGGCGGCACAACTAGGACCACCTGCCCGCTGTCAAACAGTGCCGTCTCCAGCGTGCCGAGGGACGGGCCGGCGGCGCCCTTGACGGGACGGCCGACGACCACGACATCATAAACGCGGGCATAGTTGCCGAGATTGTCGAGGCCGGTCTCGCTCTCAGACCATACGGCCCGGTCGCCGAGTCCAGCAGCCTCGGCGAACGCATCGAACAGGTGCCGTGCCTCGGCGGCGCGTCGGCTGTCCTCACGTTCGAACCGCTCCACGAGTGCCGGCAGTGCAGCACCGCTATCGTCGGTTGCCATAATGGCGGATGGGTCAGTGTGGAAATGTGCGGCTTCGAGCCAGCCGTCTATGCGGGCGCGCAGGCGTTCGGCGACGGCAAACACGCTTTCCAGGTTGTCCAGATCGTTGGTCGGCACCAGAATCGATTTCATTGCCTTGTCCTCGCATTGCCGGGATAGCTGCCGGCGGGGTGACAAACCGCTCCTCTTAGGCCAGTCTGGCAAACGGACTGGCTGGCGGCGTGCCCGCAGTATCGCAGCAAAGAGGAAAATGCGCATGACGGACTTGCAGGACCGCCGGGCAGCGCTGGCCGCGCAGCATGCTGCGCTCGACGAAGAGATCCGTACTCTCGAGAACAGTTCGACCGCCGACGACCTGCAAGTGCAGATGCTCAAGAAACGTAAGCTCGCGCTGAAGGATGAAATCGCAGCACTAGAGCGCACCGGCTGACCAGCGCTTCGGTGAGGCGCGGTTGAACCCGCCGTGGGCCGGCCCACACGAACGGGGCCGGAAGGGCCGGAATGGAGCATCCGAGCTATCTCTCTGACGTCCTGATCTTCCTGCTTGCCGCAGTAGTTGCCGCGCCGTTATTCCGCCGCCTCAGGCTCGCAGCGGTACTCGGCTATATCGGTGCTGGCGCCGTCATCGGTCCGCATGCGTTGGGTCTAGTCGAGCGGATCGACAGCGCCCGGGCGCTGGCAGAGTTCGGCGTCGTTTTCCTGCTGTTCACAGTCGGGCTCGAATTGCCGCTCGACCGCCTGCGTGCGCTCGGAGGCGGGAAATTCGCCCTCGGCTTGTTACAGATCCTACTGATCATGGCGGTGTTCACCGGCGCCGGAATCGCATTCGGATTGCCGCCCCAGGCCGCCGTCGTTGTGGCGGCGGCGCTCACGCTCTCCTCGACCGCTATGGTGCTGCAATTGCTGGCCGAACGGGGCGAGCTGACCAGCCAGGCCGGCCGATCCGCCTTCGCCGTACTGCTGATCCAGGACATCGCGGTCGGCCCGCTTCTTGTGATCACGCTGGTGCTCGGCGGGGCGCCTGAAGCGGTGGCGGAAGCGCTCTTCTGGTCATTGCTCAAGGCGCTAGCGGCGGTGGCCGGCATCCTTGCCATCGGGCGCTGGGTGGTGCGTCCGATATATGGGCCCGTTTCTGGGGCAGACCAGATCGAAACCTTCACCGCGCTCACCCTGCTGATCGTGCTGGGCGCCGGCCTCGCCACGGAGCTCGCCGGGCTTTCTATGGCTTTCGGCGCCTTTCTAGCCGGCATGCTCCTGGCCGATACCCGCCATCGCCACCAGGTCGAGGTCGTGATCCAGCCCTTCCGAGGCCTACTGCTCGGGCTGTTTTTCATGACGGTCGGCATGGCGATTGACACGGGTGGAATTGTCGCGCGCGCTGGCACGCTGGCGGCGGTCACGATCGGTCTGCTGGTCGTCAAGACTGTGCTTGTCGCTGCAATTGGGACGCTGCTCGGCATGCCGCGCGGTCGGGCAATTTATGTCGGGTTGTTGCTCGCAGGCGGCGGCGAGTTCGGTTTCGTGCTGCTGGGCGCGGCGGCCGGGCGTGAGCTGCTCGACAGTTCGGATGTGCAATTGTTCGGCATGGCGGTCACGCTGTCCATGGCGGCGACTCCGCTACTCGCTTTTGCCGGGCGCCGCCTCCTGCCGGATATCGCGCAGCAATCGGGCGAACGGGTCGAGGCGGCGGGTGCGTATTCCGGCCATGTTGTCATCGCGGGCTTCGGCCGTGCCGGCCGGCATTGTGCTGACAGGCTGCGCGAGGCGGGGATGCTGCCTGTCGGCATCGATGTCCATGCGGACAATATCGCTGCTGGTCGCCGGCTGGGTTTCGAGGTGTTTCATGGCGATGCAGTGCGCCCGGAAGTGCTGGAGTCAGCAGGTGTCGAGAACGCAAGTGCGGTCATCGTGGCGTTCAACGACCCCGTTCGTGCGGCCGTCATTGTCGGCCGTCTACGCTATATTTTCCCGCGTCTGCGCATCATCGTCCGTGCCCATGACGAACACTGGACAGAAGAGCTGCGCCGGGTGGGGGCGGACACGATCGTCATAGAAATGCAGGGTGTTGCAGACAAGCTCGCTGAAGCTATCGACGGTGTCGTGCCTCGCGCGGTGGTTGAATGAAGGGGCCCAAAGGCGGCGGTTGCCGCTCCGTCCGCTTTGGTATAGACAACGCCGCTGCCAGATATCCGGAAGAGGATGCCCGATGGCCGTTCCGAAAAAGAAGGTGAGCCGATCGCGCCGTGACAAGCGCCGGTCACACCACCGCCTCGGTGCTGAAACGCATGTCGAATGCCCGAATTGCGGCGAACAGATGCGCCCGCACCATGTTTGCGCCGCATGCGGCTATTATCGCGGCCGCGAGGTCGTCGTAGCCAGAGACGAAGCCGCCTAAGGTCCTGTGCCCGATCCCATCTTAATTGCGCTCGATGGCATGGGCGGAGACCGGGCGCCCGATGTCGTTCTCAGCGGCGCGAACATGGCCTGCGAACGCTATCCAGAGGCACGGTTTCTAGTTCACGGCGACACGGTGTTGCTACAGCGCAGCCTGGAGAAGTTCAGGCGGCTCCGCGACCGGGTTGAATTGCACGCCGCCGAAAAGGTGATTGCTGACGATGCCCGGCCTTCCTCGGCACTGCGCGGCGGCGAAGGTTCGTCGATGTGGAACGCCGTTCGGAAAGTGCGCGACGGCGAGGCTGCCGGCGTCGTCTCCGCCGGCAATACCGGCGCGTTGATGGCGGTATCCAAATTCCTGCTGCGCACGCCGCCGGGCGTCGGCCGGCCGGCCATCTGCTCAATCCTGCCCACGCTGCGCGCCGAAATCGCCATGCTCGACCTCGGCGCAAATATCGAGTGCGACGGCGAAAACCTGTTCCAGTTTGCGGTCATGGGCGCTGCATTCGCCTCGGCGGTTCTGGACCGACGCCCGACGGTCGGGCTGCTTAATGTCGGCCAGGAGGAGCTGAAGGGCGGCGCGGCCTTGCGCGACGCCGCCGCCAGGCTCCGCGCCGTCTCCAAGCCGGGCTTCGATTTCAAGGGCTTCATCGAAGGCGACGACATAACTGGCGGCGCCGTCGATGTGGTGGTGACCGACGGGTTCACAGGCAATGTCGCGCTCAAGGCGCTGGAAGGCTCGGCGCGGCTCTATGGCGCAGCGCTACGACGCGCGGCAAAGAGTTCGCTTGCCGGCATGGCGGGGTTCTGGCTGGCGCGGCGCACATTCGGCAAGGTGCGCGACCGTTTGGACCCGCGCCGTTACAACGGTGCCGTGTTCGTCGGATTGAACGGCATCGTTGTCAAGGCCCATGGCAGCTCGGACGCTTTCGCCTTCGCCAATGCGATCGGCTTTGCAGTCGATATGAGCCGTCACGGTTTTCTTGAGGATGTCCGCGCGGCCTTTGAGCGCACGGCGCCGCCTGTTGCGGCGACCGCCTCTTGACCGGTTGGCGCGCACAATTCCGCGGCGTCGGTGCCTATTTGCCGGAGCGCGTCGTCACCAATGACGAGCTTGCCGCACAGATGGACACCTCCGACGCCTGGATCCGCGAACGCACCGGCATCCGCGAGCGGCGGATCGCCGCGCCGGGTGAAAAGACCTCCGACCTTGCTCTCGAAGCATCAAGGCGCGCGCTCGTTGCCGCTGATATGGAAGCGTGCGACCTCGACCTGATCGTGCTTGCTACCGCAACTCCGGACCGGACCTTTCCCTCCACGGCAACGGCAATCCAAGCCGGGCTCGGCATGACAAAAGGCGTTGCCTTCGATGTCCAGGCGGTCTGCTCGGGATTTATCTACGCTTTGGCCGTGGCGGATAATTTCATCCGCGCCGGCCAGTCGCAGCGCGCGCTGGTGATCGGCGCGGAGACCTTTTCCCGCATCCTCGACTGGAGTGAACGCGAGACCAGCGTGCTCTTTGGCGACGGGGCGGGAGCGGTGGTTTTGGAGGCTTGCGAGGATAACCCGCGCCATCTGCTGTCCACCCATCTGCACTCTGATGGGCGCCATAGCGATCTGCTCTACGTCGATGGTGGCCCGTCTTCGACCCAGACGGTAGGACATTTGCGCATGAAAGGCCGGGAGGTTTTCAGGCATGCGGTCACGAATCTTGCCACAGTCGTCGACGAGGCACTGGCGGCCAACGACCTCGGACCCGAAGCCATCGACTGGATCGTACCGCATCAGGCCAATTTGCGCATTTTGCGCGCCACCGGGCGCAAGCTCGGCATCAGTGATGACCGGGTGATCGTGACGGTGGACCGCCACGCCAACACATCGGCAGCCTCGATTCCGCTAGCCTTGGCGGCCGGTGTCGAGGACGGGCGCATCGCGGAAGGCGACATGCTGCTGCTTGAGGCCATGGGCGGTGGTTTTACCTGGGGGGCGGCGCTGGCCCGATGGTGAGCCTCAATGCCGCTGGTGCTTGCGTTGACCGGATATACCTGTCCGGGTTAGCGTATTCTTCATGACTGGCAGAACCCTGACCCGCGCGCATCTCTGCGAGGCAGTGTATCGCAATATAGGCCTCTCGCGACGCGACTCGGCAATGCTCGTGGAAGCCGTTCTTGAAGAACTCGTCGGGGCGCTGGAAACCGAGGACACGGTGAAGATTTCGTCTTTCGGCACGTTCTCCATGCGGATGAAGGGCAAGCGAACCGGTCGCAACCCCCGCACCGGCGAAGAAGTTGCCATTCCGCCGCGCCGTGTTATCGCATTCCGTGCCTCGCAGTTGCTCAAGCAGCGCATCAATGCAGGCCGTGCGACAATGGACTAGGCGCCGGCCGCCATGGAAAAACACCCGACCGCCTACCGCACGATATCCGAAGTGGCGCGGGAAGTCGGTCTCGAACCCCATGTACTTCGTTTCTGGGAGAGCAAATTCCCTCAATTGCAGCCTCTGAAACGGGCTGGTGGGCGGCGCTACTACCGCCCCGAGGATGTCGAGACGATCCTTTCCATCCGTGAACTGCTGCACGAACGGCGCTTCACCATCAAAGGGGCGCGCCGGGCGCTGTCAGGACAGGATGTACCGAAATCGGAACTGCGAGGCGTTCTGGAAGAACTGCGGGATATCCGCGCACTGATGGACACGCATTGATGAACACAAACGTGGTATAACCCACTGGACTGAAACAGTGGATTGCGTCGCGACCACGTCGCGTGACGTTGAATAAATACCCGGAAAAGAGACGACGTGCCGCGACTGAGGAGTGTCGATTCGTAATGGCTACTGGTACCGTGAAATGGTTCAACACGACCAAGGGATACGGATTCATCGAGCCCGATGAGGGTGGTAGCGATGTCTTCATCCATATTTCGGCTGTGCAACGCGCAGGCCTCTCTGCCCCTGCTGAAGGGCAGCGGGTCAGCTATGAGCTGCGTCGGGACCCGCGCAAAGGCAAATTTGCTGCCGACAACCTCCAGTTTGTCTGACCGGCTTCGCCGACGGGGTCCGTTGACAGTGGGGGGCCGCGTTCCTAATTCGAGGCCGAAGGGCGGGACGCCTACGATCTTTCGGGGAAGGCTTTATGCTCGGCGTAGTCGCCAAGCGCCTGTTCGGCACCCATAACGACCGCTTCATGAAACGCCTGCGGCCCGAGGTCGCAGCGATCAACGCGCTCGAACCGGAACTGGAAGCGTTGTCGGACAGCGCGCTCAGGGCGCGCACCGGCACATTCCGTGAGCGTGTGGCGGGCGGGACAGACTTGGACGATTTGCTCGTCGAGGCCTTTGCCACGGTGCGCGAGGCCTCGAAGCGCGTCCTCGGCCAACGCCATTTCGATGTCCAGCTCCTAGGTGGAATGGTGCTTCACCGGGGCATGATCGCCGAGATGAAGACCGGCGAGGGCAAGACGCTCGCCGCCACCTTGCCGGTCTATCTGAATGCACTGGCCGGCAAGGGTGTTCATGTCGTGACGGTGAACGACTACCTGGCCAGCCGCGATGCCGAGTGGATGGGGCGCATATACGAGTTCCTTGGCCTGAACGTAGGCTGCATCACGCACGGGCTGCCGGACAGCGAACGGCGCCAGCAATACGCCGCAGATGTGACGTACGGGACCAATAACGAACTCGGCTTCGACTATCTGCGCGACAACATGAAATTCGCGCTCGACGAAATGGTGCAGCGCAGCTTCGCCTTCGCCATCGTGGACGAGGTGGACTCGATCCTGATCGACGAGGCGCGCACGCCGCTCATCATCTCCGGTGCTGCCGAACAGTCCTCGGAGCTCTACATGCGCTGCGATCGGCTGATGGCGGAGATCCGCCCAGAGCATTATGAGAAGGATGAAAAGCAGCGCAGCGTGACCCTGAACGAGGTTGGCCAGGAGCACAGTGAAACGCTGCTACGCCAGCACGGGCTCCTCACCGAAGGCAGCCTCTACGACATCCATAATATCTCGCTGCTGCACCATCTGAACCAGTCGCTGCGCGCCCATACGCTGTTCGAGCGCGATGTGGATTACATGGTCCGCGATGCCAAAGTGGTCATCATCGACGAGTTCACTGGCCGCGCGATGGAAGGGCGGCGCTATTCCGAAGGGCTGCACCAGGCACTGGAAGCCAAGGAAGGTGTCCCGGTCCAGCTCGAGAACCAGACGCTCGCCCAGATCACCTTTCAGAACTATTTCCGCCTTTACGACAAACTTGCCGGCATGACCGGCACGGCGATCACCGAAGCAGGCGAGTTTGCGGAAATCTATGGGCTTGAGGCGATAGAGATCCCCACCAACCTGCCGACCGTGCGCAGCGACCATGATGACGAGGTCTATCGCACGGCGCGGGAGAAGAACGACGCCATACTCCAGCAGATCCGGGATTGCGTGACGCGTCGCCAGCCGGTGCTCGTCGGCACCGTCTCCATCGAGAAGTCGGAAGAGCTTGGCAAGCGGCTCAAGCGTGAGAAGATCGCCCACCAGATCCTGAACGCGCGCTATCACGAGCAGGAGGCGGCGATTATTGCGCAGGCGGGCAAGCCAGGCGCGGTTACGATCGCGACCAATATGGCTGGGCGCGGCACTGATATCCAGCTCGGCGGCAATGCGGAGATGCTCATCCGCACCGAGGGTAAGGAGCGCGAGGCCGCAATTCTGGAGCAGGTTGCGCGGGACAGACAGATGGTTATCGAGGCCGGCGGCCTCTATGTGCTTGCCACCGAGCGCCATGAAAGCCGGCGCATCGACAACCAGCTCCGCGGGCGCTCTGGCAGGCAGGGCGACCCCGGCGCCTCCAAGTTTTTCGTCTCGCTGGAAGACGATCTGATGCGCATTTTCGGCTCGGAGCGCATGGATGGGATGCTGCGCCGGTTGGGCCTCGAGGAGGGCGAGGCCATCGTCCATTCGTGGATCAACAAGGCGCTGGAGAAGGCGCAGCAGAAGGTCGAGGCGCGCAATTTCGAGATTCGAAAGAATCTTTTGAAATTCGATGATGTGATGAACGACCAGCGCAAGGTCGTTTACGAACAGCGCCGCGATCTGATGCAGGTCGAGGATGTCCATGATGAGGTCGTGGACATGCGCTACCAGGTCGTGGAGGACATCGTCGAGCGCTTTATCCCGGAGAAAGCGCTCCCCGAGCAATGGGATGCACAGGGCCTTCAGGAGGAGTTGCGCCGCGTTCTGTCCCTCGACTTCCCGGCTCGCGAATGGGCAGAGGAGGAGGGTATTGCGGATGAGGAGATCCGTCGGCGCATCCTTGCGACGCTCGACCGGCGCATGGCGGAGAAGGCAGCAAATTGGGGCGCGGACATCATGCGCCAGGCGGAGAAGAGCGTTCTGCTCCAGCTTCTCGACCAGATCTGGAAGGAGCATCTTCTCCAGCTAGACCATCTGCGCCAGGGTATCGGGCTGCGCGCCTATGCCCAGAAGGATCCGCTAAACGAATACAAGCAGGAAGCCTTCGAGCTGTTCGATGCCATGCTAGTGCGGCTGCGCGAGGCGGTGACCGGCACGCTCGCCCATCTCGAAGTGCAGCTC
Organism: Alphaproteobacteria bacterium; assembly: GCA_026710105.1. Lineage (GTDB taxonomy): Bacteria > Pseudomonadota > Alphaproteobacteria > Bin95 > Bin95 > Bin95. The sequence continues at coordinate 14,279 of JAPORR010000018.1, read as the reverse complement.
GACACGCCGGCCAGCAACCTGATGCCGCGCTCGGAAGAGGGCAGAAACTGGCATCAGACGCATGACGAGCCGGAGCCTGCCTTCGCTGGCGGGGCAGCGGCGGCGCAAGCCGCCCGCCCGGCGCGGCGGCCTGATGGGCTGCCCGACCCGAGTGACCCGTCGACCTGGGGCAAGGTCGCGCGCAACGCGCCCTGTCCCTGTGGATCGGGCAAGAAATACAAGCACTGCCACGGCAGACTTGGTTGAGCCGCCTGATTCCTGCCGCTCGCCAGCGAAGGACTCCTGCCCTTGCCACTATCTCCGCCTGCGCCCCGCCGCCGCCTCCACGACCGCCGGGTCCGCTGTGAGGGTTTCCTACGCGAGGACGGACTCTGGGACATCGAAGCCGAGCTCGTCGATACGAAGACCTACGCATTCGAGAATTACTGGCGTGGGCGAGTTGAGCCCGGTGTCCCGATCCACCGGATGCGAGTGCGCCTCACGATCGACGACCGACTGACGATTCTAACCGCAGAAGCGGAGACGCTCGAGAGCCCCTATGCCGTCTGCGCGAATGCCGCCGGCAATTTTGCCCGCCTCGCTGGGTTGCGCATCGGCCCTGGCTGGATGCGTCAGGTCAAGGAACGCTACGGCAGAACCGCCGGTTGCACCCACATACTGGAGTTGCTCTACCCGCTCGGCACGAGCGCCTACCAGACACTCGGCCCCTGGCACGAGCACATGCGCCGCCAGGCTGGGATGAGCGAGGCGGAGAGCATGAAAGGCGGGCCTAGCCTCGACAGCTGCATGGCTTTTGCCCGGTCGAGCCCTGTGGTACGGACGCTCTGGCCGGAAGATTACCGGGAAGCGGAGTCGGCCTAACCGTCTTCCGCCTTGATCGACAACGCATGTACCGGCCCTGCCATCTCCTGAGCGAGCACGTCATAGACAGCCTTCTGGCGAGCTATGCGGCTCATGCCGTGGAAGGCGCCAGTCGCGATCTCGACACGGAAATGCGTTTCCCCGCCGGGCCGCGCGCCGACATGGCCGATATGCAGGTGTGATTCGTCGATGACCTCCAGTCGACTCGGCTTGAACGCCTCACGAAGCTTGCAGGCTATATCGTCGCGGACAGACATGGCCCGGCCCCCTTGTTCCCTGGCTACGGTGTTTCCATACTCGGACAGCCATGGTCTATCACACTCGACAGCGCCCTGCTCCCGGCACCCGTTGCGAATGGTCGGGCTGTACGGCGGCGGCCTCCCATCCCGCGCCACGCGCGCCGGACCGACTGCACGACTATGTCTGGTTCTGCCTGGATCATGTCCGCATCTATAACCGGGAATGGAACTTCTGCCCCGGCACGGATCCAGCGGACGCCGATGCGGCCGTGCGCAGCAGTCTTGAGGTCGGCGGCGGGCGGCGTGGCCGCTTCAGCGCGTCCCCGGCCTTGGACGACCCGCTGGACCTCTTTCCCGGATCTGCAAGCCCGACGCCATATTCGCGGCGTTGGCCGCCCGGAAGCCTTGAGGCCGCCGCGGCGGCAACCATGTCGCTTTCGGACAACCTGACTCTCCCTGTGCTGAAATCGCGCTATAAAGACTTGGTCAAGCACTATCATCCCGACGCCAATGGCGGCTGCCCGGCGTCGGAGGAACGCATGAAATCCATAACCCGCGCCTATCGGGTCCTGCACGAAGCGCTCTCGGCGGCGCCGGCCCGTTAGCCTCTCACCGAGCCGACTGGAAAAACGCATGAGCACGACGCACGGTATCCAGAGCGACGCGCATACCCGTGAGCCCGACAAGACAGTATCCGTGCGCGAGGTCTTCGGGATCGACACGGATATGGCCGCGCCCGCCTTCTCGGAGCCCAACAACTACGTTCCCGAGATCGATACCGCCTACCATTTCGATGAACAGACCACGCTCGTGATCCTCGCCGGTTTCGCCCATAACCGCCGTGTGATGATCCAGGGCTATCACGGCACCGGCAAATCGACCCATATCGAGCAGGTCGCGGCTCGGCTGAACTGGCCGTGTATCCGTATCAATCTCGACAGCCATGTAAGCCGCATTGATCTTGTCGGCCGCGATGCCATCGTGGTGCGCGACGGCAAGCAGGTCACCGAATTTCGCGAGGGCATGCTGCCCTGGGCGCTGCAGCATGCAACCGCCATCGTCTTCGACGAATACGACGCCGGGCGTCCGGACGTGATGTTCGTCATCCAGCGCGTGCTGGAGGTCGAGGGCAAGATGACGCTGCTCGACCAGAACCGGGTCATCCGGCCGCATCCGTCTTTCCGGCTGTTTGCGACCTCGAATACGGTCGGCCTCGGCGATACGACCGGCCTCTATCACGGCACCCAGCAGATCAATCAGGGCCAGATGGATCGCTGGAACGTGGTGGCGACGTTGAACTACCTGCCGGAGGACGAGGAGCTGAAGATCGTCCTGGCCAAGGTGCCGGAGCTCGCTGACAAGAAGGGACTGGAGCGCGGCAAGCGGATGATCCAGCTTGCGGAGCTTACACGCCGTGGCTTCATGAATGGTGACATCTCGACGGTTATGTCGCCGCGCACGGTCATCACCTGGGCCGAGAACGCCCGCATCTTCAACGATCTCGGCTTCGCCTTTCGAGTTACATTCCTCAACAAGTGCGACGAGGCAGAGCGGCCCATCGTGGCAGAATATTTCCAGCGCTGCTTCAACAGCGAACTTCCCGAGTCAGTCGTCGCGTCGGAAATCGGCCACGCGCCGTGAAGATCACTGGGGACAAGGAGACGCCGCTCGACGCCTTCAAGCGCGTCACGGCCGCCGCGATGCGTGCCATGGGCGACATCGACGAGCTGGAAGTCTCCTTCGGCCCGGACAGGGCGTCGCTAGAGCGCGGGCACGCCAAGCTGCCGATGCCAGGGCGTGACCTGCCGGCTGGCGAGGCCGCTTTCGTGCGCGGTGAGGCCGATGCGCTGGCTTTGCGCGAACACCATCATGATGCGGAGATGCATGCGCGGCTGGCGCGGGGCGGCCCGCAGGCGCGTGCTGTATTCGATGCACTCGAGCAGGCACGGGTGGAAATCTGGGGGGCGCGCTACATGGAAGGTGCGGCGCACAACCTCTCGGCCGCGGTCGATGAGCGCTGCCGACGGCAAGGCTTCACGCGTGCGGCGTCCGCGGACGATGTGCCGCTAGCAGAGGCGGTGGGGCTTTACGCGCGCGAAACCTTGAGCGGGCGCCCTTCTTCGTCCGTGTCATCCGGAGTGCTCGATCTCTGGCGGGACTGGCTCGATGAGCGTGCGGCAAAGGCGTTCGCGCGCATGGCGCGCCAGATCCACGATCAGGAAGCGTTTGCGATGCTTGCCGAGCGCCTTATGGAAGACATGGAGCTTCTGGATGACTCCGCGTCTGGCGAGGAGGAAGGCTCCGAGGACGATGCCGACGACGCCTCCGAGGACGGCGAGGGCGATGGGACGGAAGGCGAGAGCGACGGGACTTTGATGTCTGACGCTTCGGATATGTCCGACATCGAAGGCGAGGATACCGGGGAGGCCGGCGCGGAGGATGCCGATGCGGAGATGATGCCGGGCATGGGCGACGAGGAGCCCGGACGGTCCTCGCCACAGGAACCCTCGATGCACGGCCGCAACGACGATGTCGGCCCCGCCTACATGCCCTGGGCCGATGAGTTCGACGAAATCATACATGCGGAAGAGCTGTGCGACGCGGACGAGCTTTCCCGCCTGCGGCATCATCTTGATCAACAGCTCGCCAGCCTCCAGGGAGTTGTGAGCCGGCTTGCCAACCGCCTGCAGCGCCGCCTGATGGCCCAGCAGGTGCGGGCCTGGGAGTTCGACCTGGAAGAGGGGCTGCTGGACTCTGCCCGCTTGGCGCGTGTCGTGGCGGACCCGATTCGCTCGTTATCTTATAAGATGGAGAAGCAGACAGATTTCCGTGACACGGTGGTCTCGCTGCTGATTGACAATTCGGGCTCCATGCGGGGGCGCCCGATTTCGGTTGCGGCCATGTGCGCCGATATCCTCGCTCGCACGCTTGAGCGTTGCGGGGTCAAGACGGAAGTCCTGGGCTTTACCACGCGCGCCTGGAAGGGCGGAAATGCGCGTGAGAAATGGCTGGCGGCCGGCAAGCCCGCCAATCCAGGCCGACTGAATGACCTGCGTCATATCATCTACAAGGAAGCGGATTCACCGCTGCGCCGGGCACGCAAGAATCTCGGCCTGATGCTCCGCGAGGGCATATTGAAGGAGAATATTGACGGCGAGGCGCTGCTCTGGGCGCATCACCGCCTGCTCGGCCGACCTGAGGATCGGCGCATTTTGATGGTAATTTCCGACGGTGCACCAGTGGATGATTCCACGCTTTCAGTCAATCCTGGCAATTACCTCGAACGCCATCTGCGCGAGGTCATCGAATGGATTGAAACGCGCTCGCCAGTGGAGCTGATCGCCATCGGCATCGGCCATGATGTGACCCGCTATTACCGTGATGCAGTGACGATCTTTGACGCCGACCAGCTTGGCGGGGCGATGATGGAACAGCTTGCTGGGCTCTTCGACGAAGAGAGCCGCCGCCAACAAGCTCGCAAGGGCGGCAGGGCGGCGCGTTAACAGTGCCGCTCAGACCGCGGGCGGTGCTGGCAGCGCATGAGGCCTTCAACATGCCGTCGCCGCATATGGGTAAGGACCGGTTGTTTGCCCTTACCGTCCCTTGAAGGCGGGTTCACGCTTTTCGATGAAGGCGGCCATGCCTTCTTTCTGGTCCTGGGTCGCGAAGGTAGAGTGAAACATCCGCCGCTCGAAACGCACGCCTTCGGCGAGCGGCACCTCGAAGGCGCGGTTGACGCATTCCTTGGTAATCATCGTAGCCGGGCGCGACTTCGCTGCGATGGATGCCGCGACCTCGACCGCTGTGTCGATCAGTTTGTCGGCCGGCACCACACGGCTGACAAGGCCTGCGCGCTCGGCTTCAACCGCATCCATCATCCGCCCGGTCAGACACATATCCATAGCCTTCGCCTTGCCCACGAAGCGTGCAAGGCGTTGCGTGCCGCCGCCGCCCGGCAGAGTGCCGAGATTGATTTCCGGCTGGCCGAACCGCGCCGTATCGGCGGCAATGATGAAATCGCACATCAACGCCATCTCGCAGCCGCCACCCAGCGCATAGCCTGCCACCGCGGCGACCACCGGCTTGCGGCAACTCGTCACCCGTTCCCAACCGACCGTAATGAAGTCTTCCAGATAGACGTCCATATAGGTCTTGGGCTGCATTTCCTTGATGTCGGCTCCGGCGGCGAAAGCCCTGTCGGAGCCTGTCACGATGACGCAGCCGATAGCATCATCGGTCTCGAAGGCGTCGAGTGCCTCGGCCAGTTCGGAAATCAGCTTCGCGCAGAGTGCGTTGAGCGCCGTCGGGCGGTTCAGCGTGGCAATGCCAACCGCTCCCCGGGTTTCGACCAGAATGTGTTCGTAGCTCATCGGGCGCGTTTCTGCCTCCATTGTCGCAGACTTAGGGGAAGTCGCAATCTGGCGGCCGGCTCTTCCGAGGTCAACCGGCCCGAGGCCATGACCGCTGCCAGAAATCCGGGCTAGAATAGCCTCAATGCAACGCTACTCGATCTTTTCGCTCCTGAAGGGTGCGCTCTCTGGGCACCAGGACTGGGAGCCGGCTTGGCGCGCGCCGGAGCCGAAATCCTCCTATGACATCGTCATCGTCGGCGGCGGTGGCCATGGCCTCGCGACGGCCTACTATCTCGCCCGCAACCACGGCATCTCCAATATCGCAGTGTTGGAGCGCGGCTGGATCGGTGGCGGCAATACCGGGCGCAATACCACCATCGTGCGGTCCAACTACCTGCTGCCCGAGAACCAGCGCTTCTACGAACATTCGCTCAAGCTCTGGGAAGGGCTGAGCCGGGATCTCAACTACAATGTGATGTTCTCGCCGCGCGGCGTGATCAACGTCTTTCACACCGACGCCCAGCGCGACTACTGGGTGCGTCGACACAACGGTATGCGGTATGCCGGCATCGACGCGGAATTGCTGACCCGTGCCGACCTGACCCGGCTTGTGCCCGCGCTCAACCTCTCGCCGGACTTGCGCCATCCCATCGTGGGCGGCGTGATGCAACCGCGTGGCGGCGTCGCCCGCCACGACGCAGTCGCCTGGGGCTATGCGCGTGCCGCCGATGCGCTCGGCGTCGATATCATCCAGGACTGTGAGGTGACCGGCATAGACATGCAGGGTGGTAGGGTCACGGGGCTGCAGACGAGCCGCGGCCCCATCGGCGCCGGCCGCATCGGTCTCGCCGTCGCCGGGCATTCCTCGCAGCTGGCGCAGATGGCGGGCATTCGCCTGCCCATCGAAACACATTTGCTGACTGCAACGGTTTCCGAGCCGGTGAAACCCTTTATCGACACGGTCGTCTCGATTGCCGCAACGCACGCCTATATCAGCCAAACGGACAAGGGCGAAGTGCTGATTGGTGGCAGCCTCGACGGTTACAATTCCTGGTCGCAGCGCGGCAGTCCCGCGCGGTTGGAGGACATTTTGTCGGCAGCCTCGGAGTATTTCCCGCGCATCTCGCGCTTGCGCCAACTTCGTCACTGGGCGGGTGTCATGGACATGAGCATGGACGGTAGTCCCATCATCGCCAAGCTGCCGGTGGACGGCCTCGCTATGACTGGGGGCTGGTGCTATGGCGGTTTCAAGGCCACCCCCGCCTCTGGCTGGTGCCTCGCCTGGACGCTCGCCAACGATGCCCCTCATGAGTTGAACGCACCATTCTCGCTCGAACGCTTCCGCACTGGAGCGATGCTGAACGAAAACGGTGCTGGCCCGGTGGCGGCCGCGCATTAAAGAGACCCGACCCATGCTCCTGATACCCTGCCCCTTCTGCGGCGCGCGTGACGAAACGGAGTTTGTCTATGGCGGTGACGCCGGAGTCGAGCGCCCTAGGAATCCAGAGACAACGACTGACGAGGCCTGGACGGACTATCTCTGCTTTCGCGACAATCCGCAGGGGATGCATCGTGAGCTCTGGTTCCACCGCGACGGCTGCCAGCGCTGGATTACAATCGAGCGCGATACCCGCACCCACGAACTCGGCGCGGTGCGGTTGAGCCGGTCATGAGGCGCCAGCCTTTCCGGGCTGCGGAAGGCGGCCATCTGGTCGACCGCTCGGAGCCGCTGCGCTTCGACTTCGACGGTCATCGCTATGAAGGCTACCAGGGCGATAGTCTGGCTTCCGGGCTGCTGGCGGCAGGTGTGCGCATCGTGGCTCGGAGTTTCAAATACCATCGCCCGCGCGGTGTCTGGGGCTTCGGTTCGGAGGAACCGAACGCGATGGTCACCACGGGTATCCGGGAGGACGCCCGAGCGAATCTCAAAGCGACCGAGATTTTGCTTTCGGATGGCCTTGAGGCTTTCGGGCAGAATGCCTGGCCTTCGGTTGCCTGGGATATGGGTGGCGCTGTCGGCCTGGCTGGCAGGCTCATGCCGGCAGGCTTCTACTATAAGACCTTTATGGCCCCGACACGCGGATGGTCGGCGCTTTATGAGCCATTGATCCGTCGTATGGCGGGTTTCGGACCTGCACCAGCAGCCCCTGACGACGCCTTCTACGCCAAGCGTCGCATCCATGCTGATGTGCTGGTGGCGGGCGGTGGTCCGGCGGGTGTGGCGGCGGCGCTGGCGGCGGCGCGTGCCGGGGCACGGGTCGTGCTCGCCGACGAGAATGTCCGTTTCGGTGGTGCCCTGCTGCGCATGCCGGGGGAAATCGAGGAGGGTGACGGGCTCGCCTGGATCGACACCGCCATCGCCGAACTGGAGACGATGAGCCATGTTTGTCTGCTTCGCCGCGCCACAGTCACCGGCTATTACGACCACAACCTGCTGACAGTCGCCGAACGGCCTGATGACGATGTGGAGCCCAGCACGCCGGCTGTGCGGCTCTGGTTCGTGCGGGCGCGAGATGTGGTACTCGCCGCCGGCGCGCATGAGCGCCCATTACTCTTCGACGGCAACGACCGACCGGGCGTCATGTCGGCGTCCGCAGCCGCCGGCTACGCCCATGCCTATGGCGTGCTGGCCGGGCGGCAGGTCGTCGTTGCTGGCAATAACGACAGCATTTACGCGGTGGCGCGATTGTTGCGGGGCGCAGGTGTCGCTATTGCCGCCGTGGCCGATAGCCGGTCCGGTGGCGGCGTACCGGACCTGCCCTGCCGTATGGGCTGGGTCGTCGAGCGGGCGGTTGGAAGCCGCCGGGTGCGCGGCGTGCTGCTGCGCCGGGCGGACGGCAAACCAGAAGACAAGGGTGAGCGGATCGCCTGTGATTTTGTAGCCATGGCTGGCGGTTGGAGCCCGACCTTGCATCTACATGCCCAGGCGCGCGGCAGTCTCGACTATGATGAGGAGCGCGGGTTGATTCTGCCGGGCCGGGCGGGCGGTGTAAATCGCAGCGCCGGGGCGGCGGCCGGACGCTTCGACCTTGATGGCTGCCTCGCCGAGGGCTGGGCCGCCGGCCTCGCCGCTGCGACGTCCTCGGGGCATGAACGGCCTGTCGGCCCGCCGCCGCGCTCTCCCAACCGCAGCGCCGGTGATGCGCCCGTGTCCTGGCAGGTGGGTCCTGGCAAGCGCTTCGTCGATCTCCAATATGATGTGACCGCGGCTGATATAGAACTCGCTGCCCGCGAGGGTTACCAGTCGGTCGAACATGTGAAGCGCTATACGGCGCTCGGCATGGGCACGGATCAGGGCAAGACCTCCAGCATGGCTGGCCTTGTCTTGCTGTCCGAAGCTCTCGGCCGGCCTGTCGCCCGCACAGGGACGACGACCTTCCGCCCGCCCTATACGCCAGTGCCGATAGCGGCGATGGCTGCGGGCCTGGTCGGCGAAGGGCGGGATGCCCTGCGCCGCACGGCGGCCGACGACTGGCACGAGGCTCAAGGGGCCGTCTTCACCGCCGCCGGTCTCTGGCGCCGACCACGCTACTATCCGCGCGACGGTATGGAGGAGGTGGAGACTATTGAGGCGGAAGTCCGCGAGACCCGGGGCGGGGTTGGCATCGTGGATGTCGGCACGCTCGGCAAGGTTGATATTCAGGGGCGGGACGCCCGGGTTTTCCTCGACCTCATCTATGCGAACCGGATATCGACCCTCGGGATCGGGCGCGGCCGCTACGGGTTGATGTTGCGCGAGGACGGGCGCGTGTTTGATGATGGCGTCATCATGCGGCTCGGTGAACACCATTTCTACCTGACGACCACGACCGCCCATCAGCATGCCGTCATGCAGCATATAGAATTCCTGCTCCAGACCGTCTGGCCGGAGCTGGAGGTCTATGCGAGCGATGTCACCGAACACTGGTTCGCTGCCGCCCTTGCTGGCCCTGGTTCGCGGGCACTGCTCGGCCGCGCCGCGCCGGAGCTCGACCTCTCGGACGCTGCTTTTCCGATGATGGCGGTGCGCGCGGCGACTGTCGCAGGCCTTTCGGCACTCGTCTTCCGAATGAGCTATTCAGGCGAACTTTCCTATGAGATCGCCGTGCCCGCCGACCATGGGCTGGCGCTCTGGACGCGGCTGCTGAGCGAGGGGCGGGAAGATGACCTTACGCCCTATGGCACCGAGGCGATGGGTGTTATGCGTATCGAGAAGGGACATGTGACCCATGCCGAGGCCGACGGGCGCACGACGCCGGACGACCTTGGACTCGGGCGCATGGTGAGCGCCGACAAGCGCGGAGTCGGCAAACGCTCACTCGACTTGCCGGCGCTTCGCCAGAAGGGCCGCCGGCAGCTTGTTGGCCTTTCAGTCATCGACACGCAAGCCCGTATCCCTCCCGGCTGCCAGGTGGCGGAAAGCAGTGACATGAAGCCGGCGCCGCCGCTCGGCCATATCACGTCCTTCTGCTACAGTCCGACGTTTGGCCGTGCCATCGCGCTCGCGCTCGTCGAGAACGGGCGGGCGCGGACCGGCCAGACTGTCCATATCACTTCGCCCATGACCGGTCTCTCCATGGCGGCAGAAGTCGTGCCGCCCGTCTTTTACGACGCGCAAGGAACGCGCCTGCATGGCTGATGACCTCTCCGACATCCGGAGGAGCCCTCTTGCCGGGCTCGATCTTGGCTCGCGCGCCGGCGGGGCGGGTGGTGTGCTGCTGAGTGAGGGCGCGGCGCGGGAGAGCTTCATCCTGCGCGGCCAGGCGGACGACGCGGCGTTCGCGCGGGCCGTCGAGGCGGCCCTGGGTATCGGCCTGCCGCAGGAACCGGCCGCCGCCGTCGGATCTGACGCACTGCTCATCCGCTTGGGCCCCGACGAATGGCGTCTCATCGTGCCGCTTGCGGACGGTGGCCAGTTCGCCGCCCGCCTCGCCTCTGAACTCGCGCGCGCCGGCGGGCCTGGCGCGCTGGTGAATGTCTCCTCCGCCACGACCGTCATCGCTGTCGCCGGCGAACGGGCCACCGATCTGCTCGCGACCGGCACCGGCATCGACTTCGACCCGACGGCTTTTCCCCCGGGGCAGTCAGTCCGCACCCGCGTCGGCAACACCCAGGCGCTCATCCACCGCCAGGCGGTAGACGCGTTCGAGCTGCATGTCCCACGTAGCCATGCCCGCTCCTTCTGGGAATGGCTGGAGGACCGTGGCCGCGAGTTTCACGCCGCCATTGCACTCTGAGCGGGTGAGTGCCGGATGAACACAATCCTCGAAATCAAACCGTTGACGCGCCCCGCCTTTCGGCCCTTCGGCGATGTGATCGAGACCGGGGGCGCGACGCAATTCGAGATCAATAACGGTTCGACGACCCGCTTCCACGATCTCGCTCGCATCGATGTCGCGGCAGGGGGAGGGCATGCGCTGGTCAACATTTTCCGTGCCCGGCCGCTGCCCATGCCGCTCACCGTCGCCATGGTGGAGAAACACCCGCTTGGCTCGCAGGCCTTCATACCGCTGGAGGCCGTGCCTTTCCTCGTCGTCGTGGCGCCGCCCGGAGACATCGTCCTGTCGGAGGATCTCCGCGCTTTCCTCGCCAGGGCAGGGCAGGGTGTCAATTACGCGTCAGGCGTCTGGCACCACCCTGTCATCGCGCTTCGCCGCGAAACCGATTTCCTCGTCATCGACCGAGGTGGCCCGGGTGACAACCTTGCCGAGTTCTTTTTCAATGAGAGCGACCAGCGCCTCATCAATACAGACTGACCGGCCAAAGGTAGTCTTTAGTTTCCAGGCCTGATCTATTCTTCGCGGCCGTTCGCGGACAATGCCGCGATCGCTTCCAGAAACGCCGGTCCGTAGCGGCGCAGCTTCGTGGCGCCGATGCCGGGGATGTCGGCCATCTCGGCGAGACTGGTCGGGCGATGGTCGAGCATCGCGGCGAGGACGCTGTCATGGAAGACGACATAGGGCGGCACGCCTTGTTCCGAGGCCAGCTCGCGGCGCCGCGCGCGGAGGCTTTCGAAGCCAGCCTTGTCGGTAATTGCCGGTGCGGCGCTCCGGCGTTCCTTGGGCAGCCGGGTTGCCGGCCTGCGCTCGCGGCGCAATGGCACCGTCCGCTCGCCGCGCAGCACGGCACGTGCTTCCGGCCCCAGCTGCAACACGGTGAACCCTTCCAGTCGCTCCGGCACCACAAGCGTAGTCGCCGTCAACTGCCTGAGGATCGAACGCCATTCCGTTGCACTCCGGTCGCTACCGACGCCGAAGGTCGGCAGCTGGTCATGGCGAAGCCGCAGGATGCGGTCTGTGTGGCGCCCGCGCAGCACATCGATGATATGCCCGCCGCCGAAGCGCTGGCCGGTGCGGTAGATCGCTGAGAGCGCCATCTGCGCCGCCTCTGTGCCGTCAAATGTCTCGGGCGGGTCGAGGCAGATATCGCAATTGCCGCAAGGCTCGCAGTGGCCGCCGAAATAGGTCAGCAGGGTTTGCCGCCGGCACGTCGCCGCCTCGGCATAGCCCACCAGCGCCTCCAGCTTGGCCCGCTCGATATGTTTCTGCTCTTCTGAAGCCTCCGAGGTCTCGATGAAACGCCCCAATTGCACCCGGTCGTTGGGATCGTAGAGCATCCAGGCTTCGGCTGGCAGGCCGTCCCGCCCGGCTCGGCCGGTTTCCTGGTAATAGGCTTCAAGGCTCTTCGGTAGGTCAAGATGGGCGACGAAGCGCACATCCGGCTTGTCGATGCCCATGCCGAAAGCAACTGTTGCCACCATCACGGCATTGTCCGAGGCGACGAAGCGGGCCTGCCGCGCCGCGCGTTCGCTCCCCTCCACCCCCGCATGATAGGCGAGCGCCGGCACGCCGGCCTGGTTTAACGCCTCCGCCACCTGCTCGACCCGCGCGCGTGTCATGCAATAGACGATGCCAGCCTCTCCCGGCCGTTCCGCCAGATAGGCCAGCAATTGAGGAATGCGTTGGTGGCGTGGGGTGACCCGGTAGCGGATATTGGGCCGGTCGAAGCCGGAGACGAGGCACCGTGCGCCCTCCAACCGGAGCTCGCGGGCGATGTCGGCGCGGGTCTCGGCGTCAGCGGTCGCGGTGAGTGCGATGCGGGGCACGCCAGGGAAGCGCTCGGCGAGCACGGCCAGCCGCCGATAGTCCGGGCGGAAGTCGTGGCCCCATTGGCTGACGCAATGCGCTTCGTCGATGGCGAACAGCGCGAGCGGCGTCCGCGCAAGCAGGTCGAGGAAGCCTGGCGCGGCGAAACGTTCGGGTGCCACATAGACGAGGTTAAGCCGGCCCTCGCTCATCGCCCGCTCGATGCGCACACGCTCCCGCCCATCCGTCGTCGAGTTTAGCCCTGCTGCCTGCACGCCGTTCTGGGCGAGCGCAGCCACCTGGTCCTGCATCAGCGCGATCAGCGGCGAGATGACGACCGCGACGCCCGGCCGGATCAGCGCCGGCACCTGGTAGCAGAGTGACTTGCCGGCACCCGTCGGCATCAGCACCAGTACGTCCTCGCCCCGGACCACGGCGTCGACAGCCGCCTGCTGGTGGCCGCGAAACGCTTCGTAGCCGAAGACCCGCCGAAGAATTTCCAGCGGGTGGTGCTGTGCGTCTTCCGGGTGCGTCAGCCTTTCAGCACCCGTTCGAACAGCGTGGCCGTGCGCCCGTTGGCAAGCGCGGCGTTCTCCTCGTCATAGGGCTTGCCGCCGATGCGCGCAAAGGCGTGGTCCATGCCCGGATAGGAATGCAGTTCTGCATGGGCGTTGCCGGCGAGCCCCTGCCGGACCGCCGCCTGCGCTTCTTTTGTCACGAAGCCGTCTTCCTCCGCGATATGCAGCATGAGCGGCGCAGAAATGTGTGCCGCCTCGTCCAGCATGTCCTCAATGCCGACGCCGTAATAGCCGACATTGGCATCGAGATCCGCCCGGCAGGCCAGCATATAGGCGAGCTTGCCACCGAGGCAGAAGCCGACCGTCCCGACCTTGCCGTTGCAGCCCGCCAGGGCGCGCATATGGGCGGCGGTCGCCTTCAGGTCCTCAATGCCCTTGTCCGCATCGAAGCCCTGATAGAGTTCGAAGGCCTTTGCCCATTCCTCTTCCGTCTGGTCGGTGATGTCCACGCCCGGCTCCTGGCGCCAGAAGAGGTCGGGTGCGACGGCGATATAGCCCTGGCTCGCCCAGTAATTGGCGATGTCGCGCATGGCGTGGTTGACGCCGAAGATCTCCTGGATGCAAAGCACGCCCGGTCCCGAGCCCGAGCCCGGTATGGCGCAATAGGCGGTGAATGTTCCCGAGCCGTCGCTCGCCTGGATGGTGATGGTCTCGGCCATGTGGGCCTCCCTCTTGAACTGCGCCAGGATCCGTCCGCCGGCCCGCGCCCACCACCGACCATAGCTGGGCGCCACGCCACGACACAAGCCGCCCGGGCAGGAGTTTCCCACGTTTGATTTCGTTTGATTCTGTTTGACGTCGGGCATGCATGCGTTGTGTGCGCGTTTCGGCGCGGCTGGCAGTTTCCGCTGACGTTCCCCCGCTGGTTGTGCGCCGCTCCCGGCATTTCGCAAGCGTATGGAATCCTGTCCGGTCCATCGGGAAGTTGCCGAGGGCTTCTCTCTGTCCGAGGTCGAGGTTCGCGACGCCGGAGGAACGCCTGCTCTGCGACGCGCTGATGGACAGGCACCACTATCTCGGCTTCCGCCGGCTAGCGGGCCTGCATGCGTTTGCGAATCGACATGCCGCCGGTATCGCACCCGCTGCGCGGGAACGTCTGATACCAGAGGGCACAATTTAGAACTCATTGGCCCATTTTCGTGTCCCGATGGAGGTTATGCTCTGTGAGACAAGATTGTTCCAGGC
>JAPORR010000089.1 GCA_026710105.1 Alphaproteobacteria bacterium | reverse complement strand
GCAATGCCGTCAGCAGGGCGGTCTTGCCCGCCCCCGGGGCGCCTTGGAACAGGCGCGTGGCGCCCTGGAAGGGCGCCCCTGCCCGCACCGAGTCCAAGGCCGCAGCGCAGGTCCTCTCCACAGCCTCAATCTCACGAGCGCGCCCGGCAAAGAACAGGGCGCTTTGACGGTCCTCGCGCCCGGTGAACGCCGTCAGGCCCGCAAGGTCAGAGGTGCCGTCAGAAGCCCGGTTCATAACCGGGGCATTATAGCACGGGGAGACCGCCGGCGCGCCTGGTACCAGCTCTGTCGTCAGATTTCCCGGGGTCTCATTCGTGCTTGTGTTTCGATGTCGTTTCCGCGAGCGGGGCGATGCGAACATCAACGGTCACAGGTTCGGCCCTTTCGAACAGGAGCGTGAGTGGGAAGTGGTCACCCGGTGAGAGACCGGTTTCCAGGCCGAACAGCATGAGGTGGTCACCGCCCGGCTCGAGCGCTGCCGCGCCTCGCGCAGGCAGGTCAATGTTCTCCACCTTGCGCATCATCATCACGCCACCTCCATGGATATGCGTGTGAAGCTCGATGCGCGCGGCCACCGGGCTCTCCGCGCCAATGAGCCGGTCGTCTGCGCCGCCTGTATTACGGATCGTGAGCCAGGCAACGCCGGGACGGGACGGCAGCAGGACACGCGCGCGAGCGTCCTCCACAGTCAGTGGCCCGCCAGCCGAAGCTGGGACAGCGAAGAACAGTGGCCAGGCGAATGCAACTGCGATGACGGTGCGAAACATCACGCGGCCGTCAATAGGCGCAGGCCTCGGTCGAGGCCGTCTATGGAGAGTGGGAACATGCGATTGGCCATGACTTCTTTCACGATCATTGTGGACGGTGTGTGCTCCCAGCGTGTCTCAGGCCGCGGGTTCAACCAGATGGCGTTCGGCCATTGGTCGAGCATGCGTTGTGCCCAGAGCAGCCCCGGCTCCTCGTTCCAGTGCTCCACCGAGCCGCCTTTATAGGTAATTTCGTAGGGGCTCATGAAGGCGTCACCGACAAAGATCACCTTGTAGTCCGCGGGATAGGTGTTGATAACATCCCAGGTGGGTGTGCGTTGCTCGTGACGGCGCCGATTGTCGCGCCACATGAACTCGTAGGTGAAATTGTGGAAATAGTAGTATTCAAGATGCTTGAATTCAGTGCGCGCGGCCGAGAACAGCTCCTCGCAGACCCGGATATGATCGTCCATTGAGCCGCCGACATCGAAGAACATCAGCACCTTGACGCGGTTGCGGCGTTCTGGGCGCATGACGATATCGAGTAGCCCTGCATTATGCGCTGTGTTGCGGATCGTCTCGTCTAGGTCGAGTTCATCGTCCTCGCCCACCCGCGCAAATTCGCGCAGCCGGCGCAGCGCAAGCTGTATATTGCGGATGCCGATCTGCACATTGTCGTCATAATTCTTGTAGTCACGTCGGTCCCAGACCTTGAGCGCGCGACCCTGGCGCCGACGGCGCTGGCCAATGGCGACGCCTTCCGGATTGTAGCCGCCCGTGCCGAAGGGCGAGGTGCCGGCGGTGCCGATCCAGCGATTGCCGCCCTGATGGCGTTCCTTCTGCTCCTCCAGCCGCTTGCGCAGCTCCTGCATGAGCTTCTCCCAACCACCCATGGCTTCAATGGCCGCCTTGTCCTCCTCACTGAACAGCTTTTCCGCCTGGAGCAATAGCCATTCTTCCGGAATGTCTCCGTCGAACAGCGCCGTCGTCATGTCCTCGATGCCCTTGAAGAACGCGCCAAACACACGGTCATAGCGGTCAAAATATTTTTCGTCTTTAACCAGAGCGGCGCGGGATAGATAATAAAAGTCGTCGATATTGTACATTACTAGGCGCTTGTCCATCGCCTCAACTAGCATAAGGAATTCACGGATCGTCGCCGGTATCTTCGCTTTCTTTACGTCGAAAAAGAAGTTGATGAGCATTGAATCGAAAGCCTTTCGAGTGAAATCACAAACTAGGCCGGGCGGGCATTACCGCAGAGCATGTCACTTTTCGATAGGGTTGTGCTTTAACGGCCCTCGCGTCTCGCCATGAAAATCAGACGCTCAAAGAGGTGGACGTCTTGTTCATTCTTCAGGAGGGCACCGTAGAGAGGCGGGATGGTCTTGTTGCCATCCTTGCCGCGCAAGGCTTCCGGCGGTATATCCTCCGCCATCAGCAGTTTCAGCCAGTCTAACAGCTCTGAGGTCGAAGGCTTTTTCTTGAGTCCGGGCACCTCCCGCATGTTGAAGAAGGCCTCCATTGATTCTCTTACTAACTCTTTCTTGATGCCTGGATAATGAACGTCGACGATGTCCTGCATCGTCTGTGGATCCGGAAAGCGGATATAGTGGAAAAAACAGCGGCGCAGGAACGCGTCCGGTAGTTCCTTTTCGTTGTTCGAGGTTATGATGACGATCGGGCGCACCTGTGCTTTGACCGTCTCGCCAGTCTCGTAAACGAAGAACTCCATACGATCAAGTTCCTGCAACAGGTCATTGGGGAACTCGATATCGGCCTTGTCGATTTCGTCGATTAATAACACCACCTTTTCGTCGGAGGTGAAGGCGTCCCAAAGCTTGCCGCGGTCAATATAGTTGCGGATATCTTTCACCCGCTCGTCGCCGAGCTGGCTATCGCGCAGGCGCGAGACCGCGTCATATTCGTAAAGGCCGTGCTGGGCCTTGGTGGTGGACTTGATGTGCCAGGTGATGAGCTGCGTGCCAAGCGCCGAGGCGACTTCCTCCGCGAGCATGGTCTTGCCGGTGCCTGGCTCACCCTTGACCAGCAGCGGCCGCTCCAGAGTGATGGAAGCGTTGACCGCCAGCATCAGATCTTCAGTGGCCACATAATTGTCGGTGCCGGTGAAACGCATCTCGCTCATGGGGGCGCCCGTTTCCTTCCTCGCTACGCACGCGGGTATCTGGCGAACCCTAAAGACCGTCCCGATCCCAATCAAGACGCGGCGCGGTGACGCGGCATGCCGGCGCATCCGACGGCGTTGAAGCACCGGTGCCGGTCGGCTAGAACGCGGGTGGACGACGAGCGGAGGCCAGCGCCATGTGGGACAATGGGATCGGCAAATATCTTTACGGGATGACGATGATCCTATGCGCGGCGGGCTTCCTGTTCGTGGCGAGCCGCATGCATGGCGTGGTTGAATGGATCGCCTGGGTCGGGTTCCTGGGATGCACCGTCTTCGTCTTCTGGCTGATCGCCTACCATACCCGGGAGCCTAGCGGCGGGCACTGAGGCAGTTGGGGTGCCGCTTGCCGCAGGCATGCTCTCAAGAGGGTGAGCAGGGGCGGTCGCCGGGGCCACCCAGTCCGTTGATGATGGGGCAATCCGGCCGGTCGTCACCCCGGCAGGCATCGACGAGATGGGCGAGTTCGTCATGCAGAGACTGGAGTTCGTGCTGCTTCTTCGCAATCTTCTTCAGACGCAGAGTTGCGATCCGCTTCACATCCGCGCTTGAACGTCGGCGGTCCTGATAGAGGCCCAGCAGCTCCCGGCATTCGGAGATTGAGAAGCCGAACTCCCGCGCCCGGCGCACGAATACGAGCTTCCGCACCGAGGCGTCGTCATAGTTCCGATAGCCGGCCTGGGACCGCGCGGGAGCGGGCACCAACCCGATATCGGCGTAGTAGCGCACTGTTTTCGCCGGCAGTCCTGCGGCTTTTGAGGCGGCGGAGATATTCATAGATCCCGGCACTTGACCTTCCTGTCACAGGAAAGATTAGGGTTCCACTGAAACAGGTGTAAGGGTGTAAGGGTGTACCATGGCCGCCATAGTCGCAAGTGTCACCATAGACTGGCGCTGTCGCCATAGCTGGGCCAGAGCATCGAAGAACACGGCCTGGTGCCTGTTCGGTTGCGCGATCGGCGATTTCGGTACCATCGCCTTCTTCCAGGTCACCGGTATCCCGTGGCCGACCATGGCGATCATGACCCTCGCCATCGTGAATGGACTGCTCACCTCCATCGCCCTGGAAACGGCTATCCTGTCGCGTCAGATGACCCTAAGGGCAGCCTTCCGCACCGCCATCGGCATGTCCTTCATCTCTATGATCTCCATGGAGGTGGTGATGAATGCGGTGGACTGGGCTTTGACCGGCGGGGCCATACTCACATGGTGGGTCGTGCCGCTCATGCTCACCGCAGGTTTCATCACGCCGCTGCCCTACAATTACTGGCGGCTTAAGGCGCTCGGCAAAGCCTGCCACTGACACGCACGTGAAACGCGCGCGTGAGAGGATCATGCGCCGCCGCGCCGCAGGGCAACATGGGATGCCTATTGAGCCGAGCCAGAAGTCGAGAATGTCTTGCGGGTCGGTCACTATATCAGCCCCTTTCCATGCAGCAGGCGGTCAAGACCGTCGGGGTCACGCCATTCCAGGTCGACGGCTACCGTCTCCACCGCGGCGCGGATTGCCGTTGGCAGGCGCATGGCGTCTTTTTCCGTGGTAACGCAGACGGCGCCGAGCGCCGCCGCCGCCTCCAGAAGCGCCGCCGCTTCTTCCGGCCTGTAGGCGTGATGGTCCGGAAAGGCGCGGAACCCGACCGGATGCGCGCCTAATTCCTCAAGCGTCTCGGCAAATTTCGCCGGCCGGCCGATGCCGGCGAAGCCGAACACGGCCCGGCCCGTAAGCCGTTCGCTGCCGGGCGCGGGAACCAGGCGTGCCTCAAGCCGGGGCAGACCGTTCGGCAGGGCACATGTGATGGTGCCGACGACGACGAGCGCATCGGCTCGCGCATGAGCGGCCTCGGCCGGTTCGCGCAACGGGCCGGCTGGAAAAACCCGGCCATTGCCGTAGCCGACTGCGCCGTCTGCCACTAGGAGCGCGGCGTCCTTGGCGAGGCTGCCGTTCTGGAAGCCGTCATCCATCACGATGACGGTGGCGCCAGCTGCGGCGACGGCCTGTGCGCCTGCCAGGCGGTTGCGCGCGATCCAGGCCGGCGCGGCGCGGGCAAGCAACAACGGTTCGTCGCCGACATCGCCCGCGCCATGCACTGCCGGATCGACGCGCACAGGGCCGTGCAACCGGCCGCCATAGCCGCGAGAGAGAAAATGCGGACTGTGTCCAGCAGCGGCGAGGCGCCGGGCGACGGCGAGTGCAACCGGCGTCTTGCCGGCTCCACCCAGAACCACATTGCCGATACAGACGACCGGCGCGGACGACCGGCACGCCCTGCCTCGCCCAGGCCGCGAGAGCTGAGCATAGAGCCAGCCGGCCGGGGCGAGGACCCGGCCGGCCAGGGCGTTCCGGTCATTCCAGAAGGTAGGCGGGCGCATGGCTCAGATGCGGGCCAGAAGGGGCGAGAGGGCACCCAGCACCTCATCGAGCACGCCGCTGCGCGCATCGGCCACTGCCGCCGCGCGGGCCGCTTGTGCCCGCCGTACCTCGCCGTCGGAGAGCAGCAAGCCGATGGCCGCCGCTAATTCGTCCCGGTCCGCGACCTGACGCGTGCCGCCAGCCACCGCTAGTTCGGCTGCAATTTCCGTGAAATTGAACATCGCAGGCCCATGCACCAACGCCACCCCCAGCCGCGCCGGTTCAAGCGGGTTCTGCCCTCCATGCGGCACCAGAGATCCGCCGATGAACACCGCTTCCGCGACGCGATAGAACAGCCCGAGCTCATCCAGCGTGTCGATCAGATAGACCCCGGTTGCGGCGCCAGGCAGCTCCCCGCGCGAGCGCCGGGCGACGGCGAGGCCGTTCTTTGCCGAAAGCAGGGCTTCGATCTCGTCACCGCGTTCGGGATGGCGGGGCGCCAGCAGGGTCAGCACGCCGGCATGGCTGTGCCTGAGTGCCTCATGTACATGGACGACATGCGCCTCTTCACCTGGATGAGTGGAGGCAGCAAGCCAGACCGGGCGGTCAGCCACCGCGTCCAACACGGCCTCAAGCGCGGTTTCATCGGCTGCGAGCGGCGGCGCGGCATATTTGAGATTGCCCGGTATGAGCACGGGCTCAGCCCCCAGAACGCGGAATCGCGCCGCATGCTCGACGTCCTGCGCAAGCGTGAGCTCAAACGAGCCGAGCAAACGGCGTGCAAAGCGCGGGAAGCGCCGCCAACGCCGGAAAGACGCAGGCGACATGCGTGCGTTCAACAGCGCCGCCGGCACTCCTTGCGCACGGAGCTCGCATAGCATGTTGGGCCAGAGTTCGGACTCGAGCCAGAACGCGAGATCTGGGCGCCAATGTCCAAGGAAGCGGCGTACCCAGGCCGCACGGTCCATGGGGTAATACTGGTGGATAGCGCCCGACGGCAGCCGCCGCGCCAGCACGGTGGCGGCAGTGCGGGTGACAGAGGTTGCAAGCACCGCCGCGTCCGGGCGCATGGCGATGAGTCTCTCGATCAACGGCAGGACGGAAGCGGTCTCGCCAATGCTAGCCCCGTGGAACCACAATAGCGGCCCGTCAGGCCGGGGCGCCCCGGCGATGCCGCGGCGCTCGGGCAATCGGTCGGGGTCTTCCAGGCCACGCCGGCGGCGATGGACGGCATAGACCGGCAGGATGGGCGCCACGAGGTCGGTCGCCGCCCGGTAGGCGAGGTGCATCATGGCGCGGAGGTGGCTGGTAGAGGCGCGTGCCCACAGAGCCGGTCGGCTTTGTCGGTCAGCCTATCCAGCGCCTGTTTGAGGTGCGGGAGCGAGTCGCCATCGGCAACTGACAATGCCTCGCCGAACAGATAGACGCCGCGATTGAGCGGCAACGGCAGCAGCATGCGATCCCAGCTTCCAAGCAGGACGCGCCGGCGCACCGACCAGGACACCGGTAGTATACGCACCCGAGTAAGCCGCGCGAGCGCGGCCGCGCCCGGATGCGGCACGCCGCGC
The DNA here is from genome assembly GCA_026710105.1 of Alphaproteobacteria bacterium. Classification (GTDB taxonomy): domain Bacteria; phylum Pseudomonadota; class Alphaproteobacteria; order Bin95; family Bin95; genus Bin95. The sequence continues at coordinate 6,786 of JAPORR010000089.1, read as the reverse complement.
GGGCCCCGGGGGCCGTCCGGGGTAATCGCCACGATGTCGCCCGCGCGCACCAGGCGCACCAGCCGACGCAACGCCGACGCCCCGCCACGCTCGGTCGAGCCGGAGACGGTATTGAGGCCATAGCCTTCAGCGATGGCGCCGCCGATCTGACCGTCGCGATGAGCGGAAATCAGCACATGCGTGCGCTCGGGCCAGGGCCAGTCCACCGGGAACAGCATCAGCCGCCCGTGCCAGAAGCAGACCACCGCACTGCCATCCTCTCGGAGCGCAGCTTCCAGATGCTCACGACCTTCGACGCGCCAGCACGTGGTGGCTGCCACCAAGCGGACATAGCCGACCAGCAGCCGCTTCGCGAACCGCTGCACCACAGGACGACGCAGCAAGCGCCTGCCGAAGCGTCTAGGCAATGCGCCGGCTCTCTTCGGCGAATTGCAACGCATGCAGCCGGGCATAGGCCCCACTTTGTGCCAGCAGTGCCCCGTGCTCGCCCGACTCGATCACCTGGCCCCTGTCGATGACATGGATGACATCGGCGTTGGCGACCGTGGAGAGACGGTGTGCAATGACGACTGTGGTGCGACCCTGCTTGAGGCGCTCCAGCGCGGCCTGGACAAGCCGCTCGGTTTCTGTGTCGAGCGCTGAGGTCGCCTCGTCGAGCAGCAGGATGGGGGCGTCCTTCAGCATGGCGCGCGCAATCGCAAGGCGCTGGCGCTGGCCGCCGGAAAGCCGCACGCCGAACTCGCCGACCCGCGTCGCATAGCCTTTCGGCAGGGCCTCGATGAAATCGTGAGCGCCCGCATCGCGCGCAGCCGCCTCGATGTCTTCCTTGGAGGCGCCCGGCCGTCCGCAGGCAATATTGGCGAGAACGCTGTCGTCGAACAGCGCCACTTCCTGGCTTACCAGCGCGATATCGGCCCTGAGCGATGCCAGCGTGACGGCTCGCACATCCTGTCCGTCTATGGTAACCTGTCCGGATCCGACATCATATAAGCGCGGAATGAGGTTGAGGATCGTGGTCTTGCCGGCCCCAGAAGCTCCCACCAGCGCCGCAGTGCAGCCTGCTGGGAACGTGAGCGAGAGCTCGGAGAGTGCGGCCGAGCCTCCCGAATAGGCAAATGAAACCTCCTCGAAGCTGATATCGCCGCGTCCGACGCGAAGCGGCGCGGCATGCGGCGCATCCACGATTCCCGGCTCCCGGTCTAGCAGGTCGAAACAGCGCTGTGCGCCGACCAGCCCTTGCTGGATGGCCGCATTGACGCTGACGAGGCTCTTCACCGGCCGGTAAGCCACCAGGAACGCCGTGAGGAACGCAACGATGGTGCCCGGCGTGATCTTGCCGGAGGCAACCTGCGTGCCCCCGTAGAAGATGACGGCCGCTATGGCGACAGCAGCCAGGAACTCCATGATCGGACGGGAGAGCGCCTGCACCCGGACCGCCTTGATAGCGAGGCGGCGTATGCGTTCGATGACAGCGTCGGCCTGACTGCGTTCGCGTTCCTCAAGGCCGTAGGCCTTGATATGGCGGATGCCGGTAAGGGCTTGTTCGAGCATGGCGGTGAACTCGCCCCAACTCGTCTGCGCCGACCTCGTGATCCGGCGGATGCGCCGCCCGATGCGCAGAACCAGGATTAGCGCGGACGGAAAGGCGAACAGCACAATCAGGGTGAGTCCCCAATGCTGGTAGAATAACACACCCAACAGAAAGAGGATGGTGAGGCTGTCCCGGCCCAGCGCGAGAAGCGTTGAGGACAGGGCGCTACGCATCAGGTTCACATCGTTGGTGAAGCGGGAGATCAGAACGCCGGTGCGGCTGTTGTCGAAAAAGACCAGGTCAGAGTGGACCAGATGGCCGAACATGGCGGACTGAAACGACGCGATCACGCCCTGGCCCACCTTGGCGAGGATGACGGCCGAGAAATAGGCGGAGAGGCCCTGCACCAGGCCGAGCGCAATGATCGTCAGCGAAACGCCGAGGATCAACGCCTCGTCGCTCGCCACGAGCACTTCGTCCACCAGCTTCTGCACCACGCGGATATAGCCAGCGCTGGCGGCCGCCCCGAGCGCCATCGCCAGCGCGGCTAGGCGGAGCGCGGGCAGGTTCGAACGAATATGGCTGCGCCACAGGCGGGCGATCAGTGCGCGGGCTGGGAGAGGCTGGGCGGAAGCCATGAGGGATGCTTCATAGCACGGGCCATCTATCGCCGGACAGAGGTGCCGGACAGGGATTGTGTCGCCTTCGCAGCGAGGACATCACGGACCGGGTTCGCACCAAGCCGTACCATACCGTCAAACTCGGATTCGTCCTGGCGCTTTCCGGCATCTATCGTATCATGGAGAAAAATGAGATCGTCTATTCTGGTGCGCTGGACTATCTTCGGGACAACCGCAATGTACTCGACCGGTATCTGACGCTGTGAAGGAAACGGAAACCTTTCGCGAGGAGGGCGTCGCCGTGCTGCGCGGCGTGCTTGACACCGCTTGGTTAGACCGGTTGGTCGAGGCGGTCGCCGCGAACATGGCCGCCCCGGGACCCTATGGGCGCGACCATGCGGAAGAGGGGCAGGGCAGCTATTTCGGCGATTATGTGAACTGGCAGCGCTTCCCAGCCTATCTGGAGGTTGGCCGCGAGGGGCCGCTTGGGCGCCTCGCTGGAGCGCTCACTGGGGCCTCGCGGGTGCAGTTGTTCCACGAGCATGTGCTGGTGAAGGAGCCGGGGACATCGCAGCCGACGCCCTGGCACCAGGATATGCCCTATTATTGCCTGTCCGGCGCGATGACGGTGAGCTTCTGGGTGCCGCTTGACCCGGTCCAGGCTAAGGTCTGCCCGCATTTCCTCGCCGGTAGCCATCGTTTACGCACGGCATGGCTGCCGCGCCGCTTCAAAACCATGGCAGCACTGGAAGGCGACACCAGCGAATATGAGCCCTTCCCGGATATTGACGAGGACGCGCAGGCGGCCGATATCCGTGCCTTCGACCTGGAGCCAGGCGATGCGGTCGCCTTCGACTTCCACACGCTGCACAACGCGCCGCCCAACCGCGCTGCCGCGCGCCGCCGCGCGGTCAGCCTGCGCTATGTCGGTGAGGATGCCCGCTATCTGAGCCGCCCCCATGCGGTCTCACCCCCATTCCCGGAGCTCGGCCTTCGCGCCAGTACCGGCGATACACTGCCAGAAGACTGGTTCCCCGTAGTTTGGGAACGGGATTGAACGACGGCCCTACCCTCCGCCTCGCCTCATGACAAAGGATAGCTGGGGACAAAGCACAAACGGAAGGCAGAGGAGGGAATGGCCATGCTTGTCACGTCTGTGCCTCAATGGCTTCCATGTCCTCGTCCGAGAGGCCGAAATGGTGGCCGATCTCGTGGACTAAGATATGACGCACGATATGCTTCAAGTCCTCACCGGTCTCGCACCAGTAGTCGAGGATTGGGCGTCGGTAGAGGAAGACATAGTCCACATCGTCTGCGCCCGCCGAGACGCTCTTCTGATCCAGTGAGACACCGCGGTAGAGGCCCATCAGGTCGAACGGACTCTCCAGCGCCATCTCGCGCTCGGTCTCCTCGTCTGGAAACTCGTCCACCCGGAAGACGATATCGGCTGTGAGGCACCGGAAGGGGCGTGGCAGCTCGGCATAGGCCATCTCCGCCCAAGCGGCGAGGTCGTCGAGACTCGGCGGATGGACAGGTACGCTTCTCTCAGGCATCGTCGGGCATATTGCAGGACATGCGGGTTCGGGAGACACGGATCATGGCCGAAAAGCTCACGGTTAGCGAGCGTCGCGAAGCGCTGGCAGCACTTGAGGGATGGAGCGAGGTCGAGGGTCGGGACGCTATCCAGCGCCGCTTTTGGTTTGAAGACTTCACCGCCGCCTTCGCCTTCATGGCTCGCTGCGCGCTCACCGCCGAGCGCATGGATCACCACCCCGAATGGTTCAATGTCTATAACCGCGTCGAGGTCATCCTCGCCACCCACAGCGCCGACGGCGTGACGGAACTCGATATAAGGCTGGCAGTGCTCATGAACGGGGCAGCCAAGGCGACAGGCTGCATGGACGATAGCAGCCCAGCCTAGTTGGAAAGGCCATCCCAGGGGCCTGTGGCCCAGAATATGGCAAGTAAGTATGGACTGCGGCGTTCCGCCCCACTAAGCTCTCTTCAAGGAGCGGCCGCATCGTCGATGTCTGCCCTCTCCGCGACTGAGGAGGAATCCCCATGAAAAAGACCGTACAGCATCAACCTGCCCAGACGCTCACGCGGCGTGACACGCCGCGATTTCATGAAGAAGACCACCGTTGTAGGCGCCGTAGCCGCTACAGGGACGTTTCTCGGCGGTAAGCCGCCAGCCTATGCACAGAGCCGCAAACTGCATTACCTGCAGTGGAGCAGTTTCATCCCCGACGCCGACACGGAGATTAGGCGCCAGGCTGAGGAGTTCACCAAGGCCACGGGGGTCGAGGTCACCGTGGAGATGATAAACCAGAACGACATGACCCCGCGGATCACGGCCGCTATCGAGAGCGGCAAGGGCGCGGATGTGATGCTGCTCATCAACAACCAGCCCCAATTGTTCACCAACGGCCTCACCGATCATGGCAAACTAATGAGCGACTTGGCTGGCAGCGATATTTACGACTGGGCCAACAGCGCGGTCTTGGTGGATGGCGTAGCGCGCGCTGTGCCATTGTTCAACATCGGCAATGCCATCGTCTATCGCAAGGACATCTTCGACGATCTCGGGCTTTCGCCGCCGAATAGCTGGGACGAGTATCTTGCTGTCGGCACGGCGCTGAAGAACGCCAACCTGCCAGTCGGCCAGACCCTGGGTCATACATTCGGCGACGCCCCGTCCTTCGCCTATCCACTGCTGTGGAGCTTCGGCGGCATGGAAGTGGACGAGTCCGGCAAGGTCGTCGTCGACTCCGCCGAGACGCACCGGGCGCTCGCTTTCTGCAAGGAATTCTGGGAAGCGGCTTGCGACCCGGGCGGGCTTGCTTGGGACGATACTAGCAACAATCGTGCCTTCCTCGGCCAGACCATCGGCGCGACACTGAACGGTGCCAGTATCTATTTTGTGGCCCGGCGCAAGTTCCCGGAACTTGCGGACAAGCTGGCCCATGTCAACAATCCGGAAGGTCCTGACGGGCGGTATCACACCATTGGCCCGCGCAGCCCGGCGATCATGAGGTACTCCGAAGAAAAAGACGCAGCTGCTGACTTCATTCGCTTCTTGTTCCAGGAGGACAATTTCAGCCAGTTCGTCTCGGTAAACAGCGGTTATGTCCAGGGCCTGACGCCGAAATGGGAAGACCATCCAGTGTGGAGTTCCGACCCGGCACTCGGGATATTCAGCAGCAATGCCAAATACGGACGCAGCTTTGGCTATGCTGGTCCGTGGAACCGCGCCTCTGGTGAAGCGGCAGAAAAATACATCGTCGTGGACATGTTCGCCCGCGCCGTGCAAGGCGAAGACCCCAAGACGGTGGCCGCCTGGGGGCAAAAGGAATTGGAGAACGTCTACAACTAGAGCCTTGCCGGCGTGACCGGCCTGCGACGGCCCCGGCCGCCGCAGGCTGTGCTCACCTCGTCAAGACCTCTCTGTTTTCCAACAGGCTGTCCATACCACCATGCAAATGCAGAGACCGGCACCAACGACTTCCCTCAGGGAACGGGTCGTCACCGCCTTGGAAGACCAGCGCACGCTCGGCTATGTCCTCATGCTGCCGGCCCTGCTTCTGATCCTCATCTTCATTGCTTACCCGTTCGTGCTCGGGGTGTGGATGTCGCTTACCGACAAGATCGTCGGCACACCGGGCACCTTTATCGGGCTCGGCAATTACGAAAAGCTCTTCGCCAGCGATATCTTCCATACCGCCGCCTGGAATACCGTGTTCTTTACCGTAGTCGCCACAGTCTTCAAGGCGGTGCTCGGCATGTGGCTGGCGGTGCTTCTGAACCGCAAATTCCGCTTTTCTAATATCACCCGCGCGACAGTATTGCTGCCGTTTATAGTGCCCACCGTGCTCAGCACGCTTGCCTGGCTGTGGATGTTTGATGCCACATTCAGCGTTTTCAACTGGACGCTACGCTGGCTCTGGCAAATGGAAATTGGCATTTGGGGGCTGGTTCTGAAAGAGAATTGGGGCTTCTTCCGCGGCCCGTTGTGGCTCGGGGATCCGAGTCTTGCCATGGCCTCAGTTATTCTAGTCAATGTTTGGCGCGGCCTGCCGTTTTTCGCAATTTCCTTCCTGGCCGGCCTGCAGACGATTCCGCCAGACCTCTATGATGCCGCCGATATCGACGGCGCAAGTGGCTGGAAGAAGTTCTGGCATGTGACACTACCACTGATTAAGCCGGTGGCGATCGTGGTGATTGTCTTCTCAATCGTTGTCACCTTCGCCGATTTTCAACTGGTCTATATCCTCACCCGCGGTGGCCCCAACAACGAAACCCATCTGCTTGCCACCTTAGCTTACCAGCTTGGCATGGGATCGGGAAATATCGGCCAAGGTGCGGCGGTGGCGCTGTTCATGCTGCCCATACTAGCGTTCGTCATTATCTTCCAGCTTTGGTACCTCAGGCGAGAGGGAGTGCAGTAGCCATGAACGCCATGGTAGGAGAAACCTATTTCCGGCGGCTTGTGGTCTTCTACATTCCGCTGTTCTTCTTCGTCTTCGCCATGTTGTTTCCGTTCGCCTGGATGCTCATCACTTCCATCAAACCGGACGCCGAGCGGGTGCAAGTCTGGTATGGCGCTGACATGGCGCTGGTAAGCGGTTGATTTATTGA
>JAPORR010000237.1 GCA_026710105.1 Alphaproteobacteria bacterium | reverse complement strand
AGGGTAACAGGATAGAAACGACCGTGCCTATCCGGTTAGGACAGACAGTCACTATATGTAGGGTGTCTCCGCGCGCCGGAATATAGCTCGGCGAAGGTTGGTGCCTCGGCCACCTCTGCGATTCCGAGCAATGAGTGGAAGGCGTTGAAGAGGTAGAAACGGTGGTTGAAGCGGAAGGTGAACTCGTTGAGGTAGGCTTGGAGATGCTTTGCACTGACGCCAGGGTGGGTGCCGCCAATTTTTCAGGTTGCTGAAGACAAGGTGGACGATCGGCAGGAACTCTTCGGCCACCTCGGGGTCGCCGCGCTCGGCGCGCGCCCGCAAGCCGCCATAGGCGCTCCAATCGTCGGTGACGACCCGCGACCCTGGCATGACGGCGCTTTCGACGAAACCACACAGCGAATCGGTGCTGCGATCATCGGCGACGGCCAGCCGCACGCGTGTAGCGGCCATTTTTCCGCTTGTCCTCGATGTTCGCGCGCTCAAAGATCAGCTTCTCTGGAGGGCCTTGAATGGGTTGTGTGCTGAGGCCGTGCCTGCGGAGATCGCGGTAGAACGTGGAGCAGCCTTCCCTCAGATGCGTCGCCCGGCCCCTTGCCAATAGGGTTCACGCAGCTTGCGTTTGAAGATCTTACCGGTGTCCTCGCGAGGCAGGGAGTCGTGGAAGACGACCAGCCGAGGGTGCTTATAGCCCGCAATACGGCCGGTAAGGAAGGTGCCGACCGCAACCTCGTCACAGGCGCTGCCGGGTTCGCGCTCAATGGCAGCAGCAACCCGCTCTCCATATTCCTCGTCCGGCACACCGAACACGGCACAATCGCGTACGCCGGGACAGTCGATCAGTGCAGCCTCGACCTCGGCCGGGTAGATATTGACGCCGCCGGATATAATCATGTCGCGGCGGCGGTCATTCAGGAAAAGGTAGCCCGCCTCGTCCAGATAGCCCATGTCGCCATTGGTCACGAGGCCCTCATGCTCAATGCTAGCGCGCTTTTCCGGGTCGTTGTGGTAGGTGAAGGGTGTCAGGTCCCGTTGCAGGCAATAGATGTCCCCCGTTTCGCCGGGGCCGAGACGGCGATTATCCTCGCCCAGGATCGCGACCTCGGCATTGTGCATCACCGGGCCGACTGTGCCTGGGCGGGCGAGCCATTCAGCGGAATCACACCAGGTCACCATGCCGGTCTCGGTCGAGCCGTAATACTCGACCAACACCGGTCCCCACCACTCAATCATGGCGTGCTTTACATGCGGTGCGCAGGGCGCGCCGGCATGGATGACGCGGCGCAGCGAGGAAAGGTCGTAGCGCGCCCGCACGGCCTCCGGCAGCTTGAGCAGGCGCACGAACATGATCGGCACCATGAAGGCGTAACCGATCCTGCGCGCTTCGACGAGCATCAGAAAGCGCTCGGTATCGAAGCGGTCCATAAGCTCCAGGTTGCCGCCGGCAAGGCGCGTCATCACCGCATGGTTATTCGGTGCCGCATGATAGAGCGGCGCGGTGACAGCCGAGACCATGCCCGGATGTAAGCCGTAGATCTCCGCGAGGAACGCCGTCGTCCTGTCGCGCTGCTCCGGGGTGGCCGGCTGGCGGCGAACCCCCTTAGGCCGGCCAGTCGTGCCCGAGGTGTACATCATCGAACCGGGCGGATCGAGCGCCGGTGCCGCGTAAGGCTTATGGCTAGCGAGCCAGTCCGGCCAGTCCGAGAGGGGGATCACCGGAATGTCCAGCGCACCCAGGGGAGCCAGCAGGTGTGGATGCCCGACCAGGACCCGGGCGCTGCTGTCTGCCAGAATGTAGCGTACCTCCTCGGGCGCGAGGTGCCAATTGACTGGCACCGCATAGGCTCCGAGCATGCCCGCTGCATCCGTGACCGTGAACACGGCAGCGTCGTTATACAGCAGCCAGGCAACAGCATCGCCGGGACCGACGCCGAGCGCAGCTAAGCCGGTGGCAGCGCGCGACGCCCGTTCAGCCATGTCTGCGCCGTCGATCACATTGTCGTCCAGCCTCACCCAACCATCTGTCATCGCCTCGCCCCCTCCTTTTCAGTCCTTCCAGCGCTTGTGGAACCAGAGCCAGTCCTCCGGTGCGCTACGGATATCGGTCTCCAGCCGCGCCGCATAGCGCTTCACGATGCCAGCGTCGCCCTCCTCGTAAGGCGGTTCGCAGAGCTTCTCGATCCGGCATAGATAGCGGCCCCGCCCCGTACGTCGGCAGGAGAGGTAATAGACAGGCCATCCGAGCGCCCGGCCGATGCGGTCCGGTCCGGCGAAGAAGGCCGTCCGTCGGCCACAGAACTCGACCTCCCGCCGTTCAGCCCCACCCGGCTGCTGGTCTGCAACCAAAACCAGCACCCCGCGCTCTTCTCGGCAGCGAAACACAGTCCGGTGCGTGTCCCGAAGCGGCACCAACATTCCGTTGTCGAAGCGCCTGCCGATGGCGTTCAACATACGGTGCAGGAGAGGCCCATGCGGCGGCTTGTAAACGACGAAGACCGGCGCGCGCACGGCGTCTGTCAACGCGCCAACCGCCCAGAGCATATTGCCTTGATGGGCCGCCAGCACCAGCGCATTACCTCCGTCCAGCACCTCCGTGCCTTCCAGGCAGAGACGGGTATCCAGTTGCGTCTTTGGCATCGTCAGTAGGCGCACCGATTCCATCGCGATATCGGCGGCGGCGGCATAGAAGCGCCGTATCAGCGCCCGGCGTTCGGCACCTGGCCCCGGGAAGACAGCGGCAAGATTACTTTCCGCCACCCGGCGCCGGCTCGGGGCGAGGACGAGCGCAAGCCGCATCATCAGGCGCCCGACAGGATAGAGGCACAGGAGCGGCAGGCGGCTGGCAATGCGCAAGGCAGCGAACAACGCGGCGTATCCTGTCCTTCCCGTCCTGTCTTTCTCGGACGTCTAGTCGGCGGCAGGATAGGGACCGGAGCACGTCACGCAAGAGGAAGGCCGCCGCTTGAGGAACCGGGACGCGCATGCAATACGCCCCCGGGAGTGGTAAAGGGGCAACCGACGGGTCCCCCGCTATGCCCGACGCTGCCCCGAAGGACGATGACATGACCGACACCCCTGCCTACGAACCGCCGAAAGTCTGGACTTGGGACCACGAAAGCGGCGGCCGGTTCGCATCGATCAACCGCCCCGTCGCCGGTGCCACGCATGCGCAAACGCTGCCGCGCGGTAAGCATCCGCTACAGCTTCACTCGCTCGCCACGCCCAACGGCGTGAAGGTGACGGTGATGCTGGAGGAATTGCTAACGGCCGGCCATAGCGGCGCGGAATACGACGCCTGGCTCATCCGGATCGCCGACGGTGAGCAGTTTGGCTCCGGTTTCGTCGCGATCAATCCGAATTCGAAGATTCCGGCGCTGGTCGATTACTCCATGCCCGAGCCCACACGTGTGTTCGAGTCGGGCGCTATCCTCCTTTATCTCGCAGAGAAGTTCGGTGCCTTCCTGCCCGAAGACCCTGCGGAGCGGGCGGAGTGTCTCTCCTGGCTGTTTTGGCAGATGGGCTCTGCGCCCTTTCTCGGTGGCGGCTTTGGGCATTTCTACGCCTATGCGCCCACCAAGCAGCAATACCCGATTGACCGCTACGCCATGGAGGTGAAGCGTCAGCTCGATGTGCTCGACCGGCGTCTCTCCGGGACCCGCTATGTGGCGGGCGACGACTACACCATTGCCGACATGGCGATCTGGCCCTGGTACGGTGTGCTGACGACAAACGCGCTTTACGGTGCTGCCGAGTTTCTGGCTGTCCAAGACTACACGAATGTCGTGCGCTGGCACGACGAGATCGCGGCCCGCGACGCCGTCATCCGGGGGCGGAAGGTTAATCGGGTCAGCGGGCCACTTGAGGACCAGCTACACGAGCGCCACGACGCCTCCGATTTCGAACACCGCACCCAGGACAAGCTCAAGGCGGCCGAATAGATTATAGAGCCTCCTAAAGAACTCCGAGGCGGGTTTCCCCCAGACCCGAGCTTTGGGGGAGCTGAGCTTGGATATGGAGCCTTCCCTCCGATATGAGCGGGTTCTGAAATCCGCACCAACCCGCGCGGGGGTAGGGGCTCGCCAGGCAGACGCAGCAGAAGGTGGGCCCTATCCGCCACGACCGCGTGCGCTACAGATAGCGCTCCTGCGTCGAGAGGGTGAACACCGCTCAAGGACTGGATAGGCACCTGGCACGTCCGGGGGACACACCAAGCTGCCATCTGTTCTTTGGCGTGCTGACGGTCCACCAGCTGATGCGGATCATCCTCTGACGCCACCGGTTCCGGCAGCGCCCCGGAACGGCGCGCACGGCATCCGCGGATTTGCCGGCGAGATCGCCTGAAATGGCAAGCCCTGGCGAGCACCACAGTTGTAAGATTCGCCCGATTTCAGCACTTGTGGGACTTTTGGGGCCTTTGTCGGGATAAACCCGATGGTGGCTCTCACTCCCGGACAGTCGGCACGCTGTTTCAGGGTGTGCCACCGTCCACGCGGATGACGGAGCCTGTGGTGAAACCGCTGGCGTCGGAGGCGAGGTAAAGGGCAGCAGTGACGATCTCTTCCGGCTTGCCGCTGCGCTGGAGCGCGACTTCGGCATTGCGGCGGGTCTCGTCGTCCCAGGCACGCGAGATGTCGGTGAGAAAGCGTCCCGGCATGATGGTGTTGACACGTACCATCGGCGCATATTCGCGCGCGAAGGCCTCCGTCACCGCGTTCAGCGCCGCCTTGGCACCAGCATAGGGTGCGAGTTCCGGCCGCGGGCGGATGGCGCCAGTGCTGGAAATATTGACCACCGCGCCGCCACGGCCCATCGCCATCGCCGTTCCCAATATCGCTGTCAGCCGGAACGGCCCTTTGAAATTGAGCGCGACCACCTTGTCGAACAGGTCCTCCGGCGTATCCAGCGAAGAAGGCGCGAGTGGTGAGGAGCCTGCATTATTGACCAGCACGTCGATATGGCCCGCTGCTGCCCAAGCCTGCTTTGCCAGATCTTCCAGCGCTCCCCAGTCCGAGACATTGCAAGGCATCGCCCAGGCATGCCGCCCGAGCGCTTCCACTTCTGCCGCCACTGCCTGGCAGGACTCCTCGCGGCGCGAAACGACTACTGCATCGGCCCCGCGCCGGGCAAAAGCCAGCACCATTTCGCGCCCGAGGCCCCGGCTGCCGCCGGTGACGAGCACGGTCTTACCAGTGAAATCGAATAGCGGGTCGGTCATGGACGGGCTCCGTGTTGTGCTTAGGATGTGACCTTACCTTCTTTCCGGTCGCCAGTTCACCGGGATTTGAACACCACCCGCCGCCACAACATTTGGTGGACCGCCAAACCGGTTCTATACTCGGGGCTAGGCATGAAGTAATGACACTTCATGTGGTGACATAAGCGCCAACGGCTCCACGCGGATCAGACCGGACCGTCCCTGCTGAAACCTCGACAATGTGAAAGGACAATCCTATGACGACCTCGACACTCAAGGGCCTTGCAGTCGCCAGTGCCGTCGCGGCGGCACTGGCCATGCAGACCGCCACACCTGCCGCGGCCGACGACAAGGAAAAGTGCTACGGCGTCGCCATGGCCGGCCAGAACGATTGTGCCGCCGGCCCCGGCACCACCTGCGCCGGCACCTCTAAGGTCGATTACCAGGGTAATGCCTGGAAGCTTGTGCCCAAGGGGACTTGTATGACCATGGAACTCCCGGAAGGGCGCCAGGGGTCCCTCGAAGCGCTCGACCGCGACCTTCCGAGCTGAGGACGACCTGGCCTGCCGCGTCCCAGCGCCTCTGGGATGCGGCAGGCTGGTTCCCGCCGCGCCGGGAGAGACCCACGCCGGAAGAGACTCCGTGATGGACGGCATGCACAAAGCGCCAAGCGGCCTGCCCCGCAAAGCCGGCGTCAGCTACAAGCCCCGATATCTGGAAGACATGCTCGTCTCGCCCGGCCCGGTCTCCTGGGTCGAGATCCACGCCGAAAACTACATGGTGGACGGCGGCCCCGGAATTGCAGGGCTACGACGGGTTGTGGAGCGTTTCCCCGTCTCTTGCCACGGCGTCGGCCTTTCGATCGGGTCCGAAGGCCCGCTTGATGCCGAACATCTCGACCGTCTGGCGCATCTTGCCTCCTGGCTGCAGCCTGCCAGCGTCTCTGAACATCTCGCATGGTCCGGCCACGGCGGCGCATATTTTGCGGACCTCCTGCCCCTACCTTATGACGAGGCGACGCTCAGGCGCGTCTGTGACCATATGGACGAAGTGCAGGAACGCCTCGGGCGCTCCATCCTGCTCGAAAATCCTGCCAACTATCTGGGTTTTTCCTACAGCAGCATGGCCGAGGTTGAGTTTCTCGCCGCGATCGCTGTGCACACAGGCTGCGGCTTGTTGCTCGATATCAACAATGTGCATGTCTCGGCGGTCAACGGCGCTTGTGATGCTGAGGCCTATCTCGACGCCTTCCCGCTGGCCCTTGTCGGGGAAATCCACCTCGCCGGCCACGAGGCGGAGACAGACGAGCATGGCGGCCCACTGCTGATCGACGCACACAACAACCCGGTCGCCGATCCTGTCTGGGCGCTGTTCGCTCGCCTGCTCGCGCGCTCGGGGCCACTGCCGGTCCTGATCGAATGGGACAACGACCTACCCGAATGGCCGGTGCTGGCTGCCGAGGCCGCGCGTGCTGACACCATGCTGGTGGGCTGCTATGCCTGACTGGCAGGGTACATTCGCCGGGGCACTGCTCGATCCGGCCCGGCACCCGCCACCGGGCCTCGTCCGCCCCGACGGATGCGCGGCAGGCCGACGTTTCGACATTTACCGCAACAATGTTGTCGTGGCGCTCATCGAGGCGCTCGGCGAGGCGTTCCCGGTCGTGCGGGCTGTCGTCGGGGCTCAGTTCTTCGAGGCGATGGCGGGCGTTTATGTGCGTGCCCATCCACCTTCCTCGCCGCGCATGATGTTCTACGGCGAAAGTTTCGCGCCGTTCCTGGAAGGCTTCGAGCCAGCGGCCCAGCTCACCTATCTGCCGGATGTGGCACGGCTCGAATATGCGCGCCGGCTCGCCTATCACGCCGCCGATGATCGCGCCGCCGACCCTGCCGTCCTGGCCGGACTCGACGAGGCCAAGCTCACGGCAGTCCGACTCTCGCTACAGGCTGCCTGCCATATCCTGCGCTCGGCCCACCCTATCCATGCGATCTGGCGCTACAACGCGACGGAAGACAAGTCCCCGGTGCAACCCGCTGCCGAGGATGTCCTGGTATCGCGTCCAGACAACCGGGTGCTCGTGCAGCGTCTGCCGCCGGGCGGAGCCACATTTCTGCTGGCGCTTCAGGAAGGCCGGTCGCTCGGCCAAGCGGCGGCACAGGCCGTAGCCGAGGCGCCCTCGTTCGATCTCGGTGCCAATCTTGCCTCGGCTTTCTCCGCGCGCATAGTCACCGCTATCTCAATCCAGTAGGACAAGTCGGGAGACCTCGCGATGAATGCTCTTTACCGCCTTGAGGACACCATCCTCGGCCCGCTCGGTCGGCTGTTGGACAGCTCCCTCACGCCGACACTCGCCCGCCTCGTATTCCTGGCGACGCTCGCCACATTCTTCTGGTCCTCGGCCATGACCAAGCTGGGGGAAGGAATCGGCGGCATTATCTCGCCCTCGGCCGGTGCCTATGCCCAGATCCTGCCGGTTCAGATGGAGGCTGCCGGCTTTGACGAATCAAAGCTCGGCCTCCTCGCAGACCTGGTCGTTCTGGCTGGCATGTGGGCGGAATTCATCATTCCCGCCTTGATTGTGGTCGGCCTCTTCACCCGCGCCGCGAGCTTTGCGATGATTGGCTTTATCCTTGTGATGAGCATTGTCGATATCTTTGGCCTCGGCGTGGATACGGTTGCGATCGGCATGTGGTTCGATAATGTGCCCGATGCCAAGATCCTCGACCAGCGGCTCTTTTGGATCTTCCTGCTGCTCATCCCGATAGCTCGCGGCCCTGGCCCCCTCTCGCTGGATGCCTTGTTGAGACGCAATGGCGCGTAGATTCCGCCGCTGGCCTGCCGGTGGCTTAGCAGCTGTCTATTAGACTATCGGTCGCCGTAATGGCGGCGCCAGATCGGGTGATGGCGAACGGCATCCGCGATCCGGCTGAGGCGCGGCGTCTCAGCATCGCTGCGATACCAGATGAGAAATATGGCGAGGTCGATATCCACCACAGTCATCTTCCCGCCCAGTAGGAAAGGTCCCTCGACATGCGCGTCGATGAGCGTGAGCGCCTCGGCCATGCGGCGGAAGGCGGTGCTTCGCAGCGCACCCTCTCCTTCAGCATCATCAGTATAGCGGAAACTCGTCGAATGACGTCCTCACCGCCCCAGCATGGCGACCCAATTGGCGTAAAAGCGTTCGCCGGCGGCGCGCCAGCGGTCCCCGGGAGGCCTTGCAGGATCATCGTCCGGGTAATACCCCCTCGGCGGCGGTACATCATCGCGGCGGCCAAGGTCGCGTCGGTATTCGTCGTCGAGAGTCGTCGCCTCATATTCGAGATGGTTGAGCGCGTGGACATGGCCGAGTACCGGCTCCGCCACGGCACCGGTATTAGCCTCGTCGTGGTCGAGCAGCAGGTGGAGACCCGTCCGCGCCAGGTCCTCGCGGCGGGTCTCAGTGTGGCGCGAGACCGGCATTGCCACCGGCCCTTCCAACCCGGCTACGGCAGGGCTGGAAGGCGTGGTAATCCGGTGCTCGAACACGCCGAAGCGCTTTTCCGACAGGATATGCTTGGGCACGCCGTGATAGCGGTAAAGTGCCGCCTGCGCCGCCCAGCAGAGCGTGAACAGCGGCGTCTGCCGGGCGCGCAGCTTGTCCAGCAGATGTGCGATCTCTTCCCAGTAATCAACCGCCTCAAAATCAAGCAGTTCGACGGGGGCACCAGTCAGGATCGCACCGTCCGCCTCGTCAGCCGCCTCCAGACCCCCGTAAAAGGCAGCCATATGCGCGGGATCAGCGTTCTTGCCCCGGTAACGGGCCGGCACGGCGAGGGAGATTGCTACATCTGGGCCGGCAAGGCCAAGCTTGCGGGCGATCTGACGCTCGGTCTTCTGCTTTTCCGGCATGAGATTGATCAGCAGCACATGTCGGGCCGGCCGGTTGTCAGAGAACAACGGCACGCCCTCCCTGGCAAGCTCCGCTACCGCCGGCAGTCCCTCCGGAAGCCGGACCGCCATCAGCCGCTCTGCCTTTCCGCCTGGCGCTGCTCGCAGATGGCGACATAGACGTCCAACTGGTTACCGCCTTGCTCCCAGAGCGTGGCGAGAAAGGTCTCAGCGTCGGGGGCGCCACCCTTCGAGAACACATCCGCCGTCTCCAGCGTCAGGCCGTGGCGGGCGAGGCGCTCATAGCGCGGTCGGCGGAACGCCAGCAATTCCGGGAAGAGTGGCCGCACAAAACCCACCGGATCGACACCGGCACCGTCCTCCGGCATGTCAGCCAGACGCGGCGTCAGGAAATCAGGATGATAGAAGAGCGGTTTGGGATGCGTGCGGGCGCGGTCCTTCAGGGTTTCCTCGAAGGCCGTGTCGGCGCGGATATAGACGATCAGGCTTTGGGCGGTCAGCCGCTCCAGCACCGGGTCCTCCGGGTCATTGGCATCGACCACCTCGCAAAGCGAGCCCGAGGCGTCGTTGACGAAGCTGTCGCAGCCGTAAAGCCGCCAGCCCTTGGCGATAAAATCCGGCACATCAAGCATCGATTGTATCTCGGCATCCCGATAAAGACGCTGGCGATGGAGAAAGGTTTGCATGTCAAGGCCGCCGGAGCTGGGAGCCCCGTACATGCCAAGAAAGGTCGAGACCGGCTCCAGATTGTCCACGGAGATGTTGTGCTCGATATAGATCGAGTCGGAACGCAGAAGGTCGGCGACGAACGGGTCCTGCATCGACATGATCTTGAACTTGATATTGTCGAGGATGTGCTCGGCCAGGTAGCGCGTGCCGATGCGGTAGTCGGCAGAGTAGTGAAACCAGTTGGCCGACCGGCGCAACGATGTGGAGAGTACTGTCTTGCCGACACCCGACATGCCAAGCAGCGTGATCGCGTGCGGGAGGGCTTTGAAATTCTCGAAGTTGCCCATGATCGTCCTACCTGCCCTTACCCGGCGAGGTGCGGATGCAGCCAGGCGGCGGCCGCGAGGAGGTCGGCGTCGCCGCCCGAGCGGCCAACGAGTTGCACCCCAACCGGCAGACCGGTTTCACCCGTGAGCCCCGGGAGCGTGATGCAAGGCACACCGAGCGTCGTCCAGATGCGGTTGCATTCGGGCGAGCCGGTCCACCCGAGCCCTTCCGGTGCCTCGCCTGGCGCCGCCGGGGTGATGAGCGCATCCACATCCCCGAACACGCGTTCGAATGCGGCCCGCGCCGCCTCGCGAATGCCGAGCGCCCAAAGATAGCGGGCGTGGTTGATCCCAAGACCGGTCTCCACGACATGCCGGATCGCCTCACTCATTTCCTTCCGGCGCGTGCGGTATTCCCAAGCGAGCAGCCTTGCGGCCTCATAGGGCATGATGACATCATGAGCGGCTAGTACCTCGTCACAGGGCGGCGGCAGTGTCAAAGCCCCGGCGCCGGCCTGAGCGGCCTCGCGTGCCGCCTCCATCGCATGGGCCGAAGAGGGCTCGACCTCGCCCCAAGCTGGACTCGGGCAGACGGAGAAGCGGGCCTTGCGCGCTTCAACTGTCCCGACGGGGATACCGGCCATCGCCTGCACGAAGGCGCCAGCATCGGCGACCGTGCGCGCCATCGAGCCCACCGTGTCCAGCGTCTCAGAAATCGGCTTTACACCCGCCCGTGGCACCGTCCCGAAGGTCGGTTTGAAACCGACCGCGCCGCAATAGGAGGCAGGGCGGACGACGGAGCCTGCAGTCTGTGTGCCGATGGCGACCGGAACTTGGTTGTCGGCGACCCCGGCAGCAGAGCCCTGCGAGGAGCCACCCGGCGTGTGGGCGGGGTTTGCCGGGTTCATCGTCTTGCCCGGATGGCGCATGGCGAATTCGGTCGTCACGGTCTTGCCGAGCACGACCATGCCGGCCTCGCGCAGCAGCGCCACCGGCGCAGCGTCCCAAGCCGGGCGGTTGTCAGGTGTGTAGATAGGTGAGCCGTAGCCAGTCGGCATGTCGTGAGTGTCGATGATGTCCTTGATGCCGGCCGGCACACCGTGGAGCGCCGAGCGCGGCTCCTCCCTGTCGCGCTGCCGCGCCTCCGCCAGCGCCGCATCTGCATCCAGGTGAATCCAGGCGCTGACCGCCGCATCGCGCACCTCAATGCGCGCCAGGCAAGATTCGACCAGCACCTCGGAGGTGAGCGCACCTGCACGGATCGCGGCGGCGGCATCAAGCGCGGAGAGGAGATGGGGAGCAGTCATGGGCGCCTCACGAAACTGCGGCCGATGAGTTGGCGGTGGATCTGGTTCGTCCCTTCCCAGATCTGCGTGATCTTAGCGTCGCGCAGCAGCCGTTCGGCGCGATACTCCCTGATATAGCCGTAACCGCCGTGGAGCTGCACGCATAGATCGGCGGCCTTCGTGGCGAGATCGGACGCAGAGAGCTTGGCCATGGAGGCCTCGACGCCGATATCGTCGAGCCCCTCGTCCACGAGGCCCGCGACATGGCCGAGCCAGAGTTCTGCTTGCGCGAGGTCGGTGGCGAGGTCGGCTAGCATGAACTGTATACCCTGGAAATCCGCGATCCGCCGGCCGGACTGACGGCGCGTGGTGATATAGGCAATGGCGTCGTCGAAGGCGGCGCGCGCAATGCCAAGTGCATGGGCGGCGATGGAGGGCCGCGACTTGTTGAGCGCGCCGAACAGCACTTGCAGCCCCTCGCCCGGCCTAAGCAGCAAGTTTCCGCGCGGCACCCGCACGCCCTCAAAGGCAAGCGCGGCGGTGGAACTTGCGCGCAAGCCCAGCTTGTCCTCCAGCCTGAGCACACTTATGCCGGCCGTTTCTTTTTCTACGACGAGCGCCGTGACCGCCGCGCGCCCGTCCTTGATCTCCGTCCATTTGCCGAACAGCAGATAGATGTCTGCCACATCTCCGTTGGTGATGAAGGTCTTGGTGCCGTCGATGACGACCTCGTCACCGTCCGGGCGGAAGCGAGTCCGCATGCCGATCGCGTCGGAGCCGGCGTCGGCTTCGGTGATGCAGAGCGCTGCCAGACCACCATCCGCAATGCGCGGCAAGATACGACGCTTCAGTGCCTCGCTGCCGAAATCAATCACTGGCTTGACCGCATGGAACACGGTGGACCAGACGATGCCGGTCGCCGCGCAGGCCCGCGCCAGTTCGTGAGCCGCGCGGATATAGCAGGCGAAGGACAGGCTGGCGCCACCATAGGCCTCCGGTACAAACATGCGGTTGAGTTCGAGCGCGCGCATAGCGGCGAGATTGTCCCAAGGGAAACGGCCTTCGGCGTCGAGGGTGGCGGCGGCGGGCGCGATCGTCCGCCCTGCGAGTCGCTTCACGGCCTCCAACACCGCCGCTTCCTCTTCTGGCAGCGCACCTTCCAGGCGGGCGTCAAGACGGTCGAGAACAGTCACTGGTTCACGCTCTGGGCGCCATCCATCACGATGGTCTCACCGGTCAGATAATGAATCTTCTCAGCGAAGAGCAGCGCCACGAAGCGCGCGACTTCGTCCACCCGCCCAGGCCGCCCGACCGGGATACGCCGCTTCAGCCAGGCGCGAAAGCGGGGATTGGCAAGGATTCCGGCGTTCATGTCCGTCTCCACATAGCCGGGGGCGACGGTATAGACCGAAATGTTGTCGCGCGCCCATTCCACGGCGAGGCAACGCGTCAGACCGGAGACCGCGGCCTTGGAGGCGCAATAGGCTGCGTTGTCGCGCACACCGAGCCGCTCCCAGTAGGAACCGAGATTGACCACAATGCCGCCACCATTGGCCTTTAGATGGGGGTAGACGGCCTGTGCGGCAGCGAAGACGGCGGTCGTGTTGACGGCCATGGTGCGGGCGAAGTCCTCGACAGGAAACGCAGCACTCGTCCCCTGTAGGTGGATGCCGGCATTGTTGACCAGTCCTTCCAGCCCGCCCAGTGCCTCGGCTGCCGCGTCGAGTGCGCGGGCGAGGCCGGCGGCGTCGGTCACATCCACCGGCCAAGCGGGCAGATCCAGTCCCTCGGGCCCGCACCCGGAGCGCGTCAGGCAGGCCACGGCGAAGCCTCGCTCCGCTAGCGCCACAGCAATGCCTGCTCCGATACCACGATTGGCCCCTGTCACCGCAATGGCCGCCATCAAACCTCCCCACAGCGCCAGCCGCTTCCCAAGGCGAGAATGGCACGACTTCCAGGCCTTTACACCCCACGCACTGGCGCAGGTCCCGCTCCCACAGGTAGCCTCTCCGCCCATGTGTGGTCGTTTTCTCCAACGCCTCGCCTGGAACGATGTGCGCGCGCCTCCTGCGCATGGAAGGGTCGCCTGCGAACCTGCCCCCACGCTACAACCTCGCCCCGAGCCAGGACGCAGCGGTAGTGCGCAGTGAGAACGGCGAGCGGCGCCTTTCACTGCTCCGATGGGGACTCATCCCCCCTTGGGCGAAGGATGTGAACATCGGCCACAGGCTCATCAACGCCCGTGCCGAGACTGCCGCAGTCAAGCCCGCATTCCGGGCGGCAT
>JAPORR010000090.1 GCA_026710105.1 Alphaproteobacteria bacterium | reverse complement strand
TCGGGCATGGGAAGGAAGCGAAGCGTCTTTCGATAGCTTCTTGTCCGATACCGGGAAGGCATATGATGAGTGGTCTGAAGAACAGTTGCGCGTTTGGGTCGATAAGATTCCGGACGTGTTTGATAACTTTAAGGGGCGTGTTAATCGGTCTAAAGAAAAGGCTGTGGATTGGGGCAACGAGCAGTTAAGGTCTTTGAAACCTTGGTACCGAACCATCTGGGATTGATGATACTCGAAAAGAATCAAGGCAATTGTGTACGCTCTGACTAACCCGGCCATGCTGGAGCTAGTGAAGATTGTCTACACAACTCCAGGCCAGCAGAGAGCGACGGCGTGGAGATCACAACCTGCTCATACCGGAGGGATGGCTTCAATATCCAGGCTCAGCCCTTCCCCAAAAGCTCGTTTCTAGGGAAAACCCGCCCCGGAGTTCTGCAGGAGGCTAGGATGACACAGAATATCACGCCGCACTGGAGCGAATGCCGCTATAGTACCGGCCGTCATTAATGAGAGGCGGAGCATGCAGCTCAGAGGGCAGGTCGTCCCGGTTACGCCGTTCCAGCAGAACTGCGCCATCGTCTGGTCCGAGGGGATCATGACGGGTGCGGTGGTCGACCCGGGTGGCGACCTGCCGCGCATCCGCGCGGCCATCGATGAGCTGGGCGTCACGGTGGAAAAAATCCTGCTGACCCACGGCCATGTCGATCACGCCGCTGGGGCGGGCGCGCTCGCCGACCAGCTAAGTGTGCCCATCGAAGGTCCGCATGAGGCCGACCGCTTCCTGATCGAGGACCTGCCGGAACAGGCGGCGCGATTCGGCTTCGACCCTGTGACCACTTTCGAGCCTGCGCGCTGGCTGGCGGAGGGTGACGAGGTGACAATCTCTGATCTCGTTCTTGAAGTGCGCCACTGTCCTGGCCACACACCTGGCCATGTGATCTTCTTCCACCGTCCGTCGAATTTGGCCTTGGTGGGCGATGTGCTGTTCCAGGGTTCGGTCGGTCGCACCGACCTGCCAGGAGGCGACCACGCCGCGCTCGTCCACTCGATCCGCACGAAGCTCTGGCCACTCGGTACGGACATTGCCTTCCTGCCGGGCCACGGGCCGATGTCCACCTTTGCCGCCGAGCGTGCTGGTAACCCCTTTGTCGGCGACGAGGTTCTGCCTACTCCTTGAATTCGAGGCCCGGGATGCCGAGTTTCCCGCTGCGCTCGATCTTGGCAAGGATGCGCATGTCATGGCGGAACCACTCCCCCGCCTTCTTGCCCGGATTGGCCTTTTCCCATTCCTTGCCGAACCAGTTGCCGCGCGACCAGTCGCCCTCCGGCTCGGCAGACTTCTTGAACTGGACGGCGAACATCGGCAGCTTCGGGTTTTCGATCAGCAGACCGTCCACCACGGCCTTGCGGCCGCAGAAGGGCAGGAGGTCGATGATTGCGCCGGCGAAATGCTCGAAATTCTTCGTCGCTGGAATGAGTCGGCCTTCTTCAGTCAAAAGGCCGAGTTGGCGCTTGCCAGCACCGCAATTTTCCGGGCAGTCGCCGGTGAGTTCGCAGGCGATATCGACGACGGTGACGGTCAGCCGCGCCTTCTCCTCATGGTCGATGCCCCATTCCTCGGCAGCCAGTGCAGAGCCGGCCAGAAGTGTCAAACCGGCGACAGCAGACAGAATACGCATGGCGCTCACTCCCCGAACGGCATGATGCCGTATTCTTCATGGGTCAGATTGACGACACCGCCATCCTCGGCGACCTGAGTCACGATCAGATAGTTGACGCCGTCGCGCCTGTAGAGGTCGCCGTCCACTGTGACCTGATGGCTCTGGATGTCGATGACACGCGGATTGTCTACCGGATCCTCGTCCTCAATACGGAGCACCATATAGACCTGCCCGTCATCTCCCTTGATGCTCACCGGGATGCCGCCGACAGCACACCAGACCGCGCATTGATGATGCGCCGTGCCCTCGGCATACATGATCTCGGTGACATAGCACCAGGTATCGATGACCTCGCCCACGATACGGACGCGCTCCGGCGTCGCGGCCTGCGCCCCAGAAACGCAAGCGAACGCCAGAATTCCCACCAGCAATGCCCTCATTCAACCGCACTCCTCAGATAAGCGATGACGACCGCCCGCTGCCCGGCATTTCTGAAGCCCGGGAACGCCATGCGCGTGCCCTTAGCGAATGCCCTCGGCTTGGTGAGCCAGGCATCCAGGTTTTCCTCGGTTCAGGTCCTGCCCTTGTACTTGACGAGCCCTTTCGAATACTTGAAGCCCGGCGCTGCGGCGATAGGCCGGCCAACCACACCTGACAGACTCGGCCCGACCTTCTTCTTGCCGGACTCGTCGAGAAAGTGGCAGGTCGTGCTCTTTTGTTGTTTGAAGAGCTTAGCTCCGTCGGTACCGGCTACAGTCGGGGCCATCACGACGGCAAGCAACGCCGCCGCAACGGCAAATGCCTGAATTCGCATGACCCGAGGCCCCTACTCTTTCAACGTCCGGTACCACGTTACAGGCCAAGGATGCCCCGCACCAGCATTCCGGATGGCGGAAGAATCACTTTTCCGTGTGCATGCATGCGGCTATTCCGTTACAATCAAGTTTCGGTTTTCAGGATCGAAACCCACAAGATGTTGTGGGTAATGATAAAACAGACCCACTAGTTGTGTGCGGAGGCGAGACATGGACGGCGTAGGTGGATTCGAGCTTCGGGACCGTGCGACAGATGACACGGTCCCGCTGCTGCGTGGCCTACACGCCCATGAAGTCTATCAGAACGAGCGCGGCATCCGCGTCACGCTCGATCGCCGCCGTGATGATCTGCTTACCAAATTCGGCAAGGAGACGCTGGAAGACCGCTATCTGATGCCTGGCGAATCTTGGCAGGACCTGTTCGCCCGCGTCGCCGGTCATTTTGCCGATGACAGCGCACATGCTCAGCGGCTTTACGATTACATCTCGAAGCTCTGGTTCATGCCCGCCACGCCCGTGCTCTCGAACGGGGGGACGAAGCGCGGCCTACCGATCTCCTGCTTTCTGAACGAGGCTGGTGACAGTCTGGAGGGGATTGTCGGTCTCTGGACGGAGAATGTCTGGTTGGCGGCACGCGGCGGCGGCATCGGCAGCTATTGGGGCAATCTACGCTCCATCGGCGAGAAGGTTGGCCAGAACGGGCGCACCTCCGGCGTTATCCCCTTTGTGCGTGTCATGGACTCTCTGACGCTTGCCATCAGCCAGGGCAGCCTCCGGCGCGGCTCGGCGGCGGTCTATATGCAGGCAAGCCATCCGGAGATCGAGGAATTCGTCGAGTTGCGCCGGCCCACTGGCGGCGATCCCAACCGCAAGGCGCTCAACCTGCATCACGGCGTGCTCGTACCAGACGCTTTCATGCGTGCCGTCGAGGCGGACGAGGAATGGGCGCTCATTAGTCCACGCGATCACAGCGTGCAGCGTCGTATCCGCGCCCGTGACCTCTGGATTCGTATCCTCACCGCGCGAATCGAGACCGGCGAGCCCTATCTCATCTTCATCGATCATGTGAACCGTGCCCGGCCCGAGCATCACAAGCTGGCGGGCCTAGAAGTGAAGACCTCCAATCTTTGTGCGGAAATCGTGCTACCGACCGGACCCGACCATCGCGGCAGCGAACGCACAGCCGTGTGCTGCCTCTCCTCGCTCAATCTTGAGCGCTATCTGGAATGGGAGGAGGCGCCAGGATTCATCGAAGATGTGATGCGTTTCCTTGACAATGTTTTGCAGGATTTCATCAGGAGCGCGCCGGAAACCATGCGTTCGGCAGCCTATGCAGCGATGCGCGAGCGCTCGGTGGGCCTGGGCGTCATGGGGTTCCACAGTTTCCTACAGAGCCTGGGCGTACCCTTCGAGTCGGTTATGGCGTCGGTCTGGAACCGGCGCATCTTCTCGCGCATCCAGGCGGATACCGGCGCTGCGTCAAAACGGCTCGCGGAGGAGCGCGGTTCCTGCCCAGACGCTGCTGATTTCGGCATGGCGGAGCGTTTCTCCAACAAGACCGCAATCGCGCCAACAGCCTCCATCTCAATCATCTGCGGTGGCGCCTCGCCCGGCATCGAACCTCTTGCGGCCAATGCCTATACACACAAGACGCTCTCCGGTTCCTTCGCGGTGCGCAACCGCTATCTGGAGGCCGTGTTGGAGGAAGCCGGCCGCAATGATGAGGAGACTTGGTCCTCGGTCACGGTCAATGAGGGCTCGGTGCAACATCTCGATTTCCTGACTGACGAGCAGAAGGCTGTATTCAAGACTGCGTTCGAGCTCGATCAGCGCTGGATTGTAGACCTCGCCGCCGAGCGCGCGGCGATGGTGGACCAGGCGCAATCGGTCAACTTGTTCCTGCCGGCGGATATCCACAAGCGCGACCTGCACGGCCTGCACATGATGGCCTGGAAGCGCGGCCTCAAGAGCCTTTACTACTGCCGCTCGAAGTCGCTCCAGCGCGCCGAGGCAGTGGGCGGCAAGCGCGTGGCGCAGCGGCACGAGGTTTCACCCAGCGTGGATTACGAGGAATGCCTTGCATGCCAGTGACCGATGGGCCCCTTTCTGGGAAGACGGCCCTCGTCACTGGCGCCAGCCGCAATATCGGGCGCGAAATCTGCCTGCGGCTTGCGCGTGATGGCGCGCATGTCTGTGTTAACACCCGTCAGGCGGAGGCAGCCGCGCGCGCGGTCGTGTCGGAGGTTGAGGCAGCGGGTGGACTCCGCTTCGCTGCATATGGCGGATGTGACCGACGAGAGCGCCGTTGCAGCGATGGCAGAGGAGGCGAGTCCGGTCGATATTTTGGTCAACAATGCTGCCATACGTCGCCATGTCCCCTTCCTGCAATCGACGCTTGCCGATTGGCGCGAGGCACAGGCGGTAATTCTCGAGGGCGCCTATCTTCTGGCTCGCATCGTGCTGCCTTCCATGCAGGCGAAGGGCTGGGGGCGGATCGTGAATATGGGCGGCGTCTCGGCGCATATGGGCATGGCGGAGCGTACCCAGGTCACTGCCGCTAAGGCCGGTCTGGTTGGGTTCACCAAAGGGCTTGCGAAGGAGTTCGGGCTCGACGGCATCACCGTCAATTGCGTCGTGCCAGGCCTGATCGACACGATACGTGACCCGGGTGGATTGCGCCCCGAACAGATCGTCGCTGTGCCCATCGCTGTCGGCCGCCAGGGCCGCCCGGAGGAAGTAGCCGAGACGGTCGTGCATCTCTGCCAGCCAACAAGCGCCTATATCACCGGCGCCACCATCCATGTGAATGGCGGTGCCTATCTGCCCTGACCGGCAGCGACTTGTCGGGGGCGAGAGAGGCGATACCAAGCCCAGGCGAGGAGCTGGAGGCCCACCAGGCCACCGAGAGCGGCTTGGTAGGCCTCCTGCGGATAGCGCCCGTTGACTGCTGTCCAGAAGTCAAGCAGGCCGCCGATGGCATACTGGATGGCGAAAGCGCCAAGGAAGACCAGCAGATTGAGCGCAGTATTGGCCCGGCCCGCCAGCACAGAGCCGAAATAGGCCGAAAGATAGGCATAGGAGAGAATGGTCATCTGGCCGGTCATGGCGAACACAACCCAGAACGCCGTGGCAGGCGGCCAGAGACCGAGTGCTATGGCAAGAAGCGAGGCGAGGCAGACTGCTACGATGACCTCGACCACCGTCATCAGTGGGATGCCGCGCCGATTCGCCCAGTCGCCGAGCACACCTGCCAGCAGGATGCCGGCGATGAAAGCGACTGCCATCAGCGAGAGAGTCGAGGCGACCTGCTCGGGCCCAAGCCCGCCGACATCACGCAGCCAGGGAGCAGCCCAGAGCGTCTGCAACGCGATATGGCCGCCACATGTTCCTGCGATTATGGGTGCGAGGCTCCAGAATACGCGGTTCCGATAGACCCGGGCAATGCCGGCAAATTGGGTGCGGAAGCCGCCTTTGCTCAGCATGTTCGATCGTTCGCGCGGTGCGAGCAGGAAGATCGCTGCCGCCGCAAGCGCAATCGCGCCACCGAGCCCAGTGAACACTTCCCGCCAGCCCCAGGCTGCAACGGCCATATGCGCAGGCGCCGTCGCCGCTAGCACCCCGAAGCCCCCGAATACCATGACAAGCGAGTTGAACAGAGGCACGCGTCCGGGCGGCGCCCAGAGCACTACAGCTTTGAAGGATGCCATCAACCCGCCAGCGAAGCCGAGGCCGATCAGCAACCGGGCCACGATCAGCATATCCGCAGACTCGCCTATCGCGAACAGGAGCGAGCCGGCCGCGGACACCATGAGCAAGCAGGCCTGCACCCGCCGCGGCCCGAACCGATCCAGCAGTGCGCCCAGCGGAAGCTGAAAAGCACCGAAGCCGAACAGATAGGCAGCAGTAATCAGTCCGAGTCCCTCGGCCGTTACGCCGACATCGCGCTCCAGATCGGCCACCACGACAGCGTTCACTGCGCGTAGCAGGTAGGACATGAAATAGCCGAGGCCGAAAGGCGCGATAACCGCCGCCCAGAGGCGCCAAGGACTCACGATGCCCTCACATTGCGGCGATGCCGCCGTCCACGAACAGTTCCGAGCCTGTGGTGAAACTGCTTTCGTCCGAGGCGAGATAGAGGATGGCGTAGGCGACTTCCTCAGCCTTCCCGACGCGCCCGACGGGCACTTGCCGGGCGAGTTTGCGCAGTGCTTCTTCTACCCCAAAATGTTCCTTGTAGCGGTCCAGGATCGGCGTATCGATGAAGGTCGGATGCACGGAGTTACAGCGGATCGGTAGGCCCTGCCGGGCGCAGTGAAGCGCGACCGATTTGGTGAGGTGCCTGACTCCAGCCTTGGCGGAATTGTAGGCGGCCATGTTGTGGCCTGCGATAACGCCTGCGATCGAGGAGATATTGACAATGGCGCCCGCACCACTGGTCTCCCGGCAATAGGTGGCGATCGCGGGAATAGCGTGCTTGCAGCCAAGGAACACGCCGTCCAGGTCTATTGCATGCACCAGCCGCCATTCCTCCAGCTCGATCTCGGTCACGGGCTTAGTGAGGCCGATGCCAGCGCTCTGCACCAGTATGTTGAGACCACCGAAACATTCCACCGTCTCGGCCACGGCCGCACTCCAGGCTGCCTCGTCGGTCACGTCGTGGCAGATGAAGATGGCGTGCTCTCCGAGTTCCGCGGCAAGCACGCGGCCCCTCGCTTGGTCGATATCAGTGATCGCGACCCGCGCGCCTTCGCGCACGAGCAGCGCCGCCGTCGCCGCTCCCAGCCCCGAGGCTCCGCCCGTAATCAGTGCAATTTTGCCGTCGACCCGTCCGGCCATCCCGCGCCTCCCTCAATATGAGCCTGCCTGCACTCTACTGTCCCGAACTCACGCGTCGAGCCTGTGTCCGGAACAGCGCGATAGGGTGTCATCGGCGGGCAGTCATCAAGCTGTTCTCTCTCATAGAGCAACACCTCTTTGTACGGCCTCGCCCAGCGACAGGCCATCAGATTAACATGACACTTCTGGCAGGGGACGGAGCTGCTGTCGTCTATCCTTCTTTCCGGAACGGCGTGAAATCCGCGAGGAACTCGATTTCTTCGCCGACGGCATCGCGCTCGCGCTCCAGATAATCCGCGACCGCCCGGCGGAAATTGCGGTCGACGATCCAGTGCGCGCTGTAGGTCTCCACGGGCGTATAGCCGCGCTGGATCTTATGCTGGCCCTGCGCGCCCGCCTCGACCCGGGCCAGGCCCTCGCGGATCGCATAGTCGATGGCCTGATAGTAGCAGGCCTCGAAATGCAGGAAGCGGAAGCGCGTGTCGCAGCCCCAATTGCGTCCGTAAAGCGTGTCGGCACCACGTATGTTGAGCGCGCCGCAGACGATCCGGCCTTCCTGCCGGCCGACGATCAGCACAGCCCTGTCGGCCATGGTCTCATGCAGGCGGAAGAAGAATTCCCGTGTGAGATAGGCCCCGCCCCATTTGCGATCCACCGTATTACGGTAAAAACGGTAGAACAGGTCCCAGTGGTGTTCCTGGAGGTCGCTGGCAGTGAGCGCCTCGAAGGTAAGGCCCAATTCTTCTAGCTTCCGGCGCTCCTTACGGATGGTCTTGCGCTTGCGGGAATTCAGCGCGGCAAGGAAATCGTCGAAACTTCGGTAGCCGTCATTATGCCAGTGGTATTGCTGACCAAGCCGTTTGAGGAAGCCAAGCGTACCCAGGTAGTTCCATTCCTCCTTTTGCAGGAAGTTCACATGCACTGAAGAGAGGCCGTTGTTTTGTGCGATCTGGATCATCGCCGAAGCGAGTGCCGCGCGTGCATGGTCCGCAAACGCACCGGGACGTACCAGCAGGCGCGGGCCCGGCACCGGCGAAAAGGGCACAGCGGACAGCAGCTTCGGGTAATAGCGTCCACCAGCGCGCTCATAGGCATGGGCCCAGCCGTGATCGAAGACATATTCGCCGTAGCTGTCGCCGCGCAGATAGAAGGGAGCGACGCCGGCGACGTGCCCGGCTTCGTCTTCAACCACGAGATGTTGCGGTAACCAGCCCGTATCGGCCCCCACGGCCCCGCCGTCTTCAAGCGCTTTCAGGAAGGCATGAGAAACGAACGGATTATCGCCGCCAGCGCAGGCATCCCAGTCCTGCGCTGGCACCGCGTCGATGCCCGAGGCGACACGGACGGAGACCGGTTCCTTGCCGTCGGGCACAGGAGGTCAGGCGATTTCGAACATGGCATCGATCTCGACTGCGAAGCCCATCGGCAAGGCCGGCGCCCCGACGGCGAAGCGTGCATGGCGGCCCTTGGCGCCGAATATATCGACGATGAGATCGGATGCGCCATTGACCACTTGGGGCTGCTGGACGAAATCCGGCGTGCAGGCGACGAAGCCGCCGAGCTTGACCACCTGCGCCACCCGGTCGAGGTCACCGCCACAACCGGCCTTCGCCTGCGCGACGAGATTTAGCGCGCAAGCTCTCGCCGCAGCAACGCCGTCCTCAAGGCTGAGATCGTCGCCGAGGCGCCCCTTATGCATGCCCTGGTTATTGCCGGAGACTTGACCTGCCACGAAGAGCAGATAGCCGCTCTTGACCCAGGGCACATAGTTGGCGGCGGGTGCGGGCGCTTCGGGGAGTTCTATGCCGAGTTCGGCGAGGCGGGCATCGATCTTTCCAGCCATGAAGAGGGCTCCGTATCTGTATGGGATTTGTATGCGTGTTGGGATATGGGAGATCAGGCCGCCGGCCGCGGATCGATGGCTGGCAGCGTGCCGACTGCTGCCTCGATCATCCGGCCGGCAGCAAGTGCCATATCTTCCCGCCGAACCGGGGCGATGATCTGGAGGCCAACCGGCATGCCGTTCGGCGCAAGGCCGGCCGGGATCGCAAGGATCGGGCAGGATGTCAGCACAGTGCCCCAGCATTGCTGGAACCAGGGTGGCGGCACCTCGGACCACCCGTCTACCCGAGGGCCGCGTTTTTCGACTGAAAAGGCGGTGCAGCAGACCGTCGGCATAACGATGACATCGACCTGCTCGAATGCCTGGGAAAGGCGCTGGAACATCGCGGCGCGCTCCCGCTCAGCCCAGATGAAATCCTCGGCGGTGAGCGTGTTGGCGAAGTCGAGCAGCAGCCCCAGCACGGTCTCCAGTTTTTCGCGGTTCTGTTCGATGAAATCTGCGCGCTCGATCAGAGTATTGTGCCCGATCATGACCGAGAACAGGCGGGCCATGTTACCGAAGTCGAGCGCAAGTGGTTCGACTGGAATATCGAGTTTCGCGAGCGCGTTCTTGACGACTGCAGCCACATCAGGCTCGACGCCGCCAAGGCCGATATCCGAGACATAGCCGATTCGAGCTGGCGGCCTGCCAGCGGCGCGAAAGGAGCCAGCAGGGTCGGGCAGGCTAAGCGGATCGCTCGCCAGATAGCCGGTCATGGCGTCCAGGAAGAGTGCGATGTCACCGACTGAGCGCGCCATGGGGCCCTGCACTGACATCGGGTTGAAGCAGCGGAGGGCATGGGCGCGCGGCACCCGGCCGGGGCTCGGCCGCAGGCCGCAAACGCCTGCGAAGGCGGCCGGGATACGCAGGCTGCCGCCAATATCGGAGCCATGTGCAAGCCAGACCTCACCCGCAGCCAACGCCGCTGAGGCACCCCCCGATGAGCCGCCCGGCGTGGTCTCCAGATTCCAAGGGTTACGTGTATGGCCGAAGACCCGGTTGGTCGTCACTGGCATCATGCCCATTTCTGGCGAGCTCGACTTGGCGACGACAATACCACCGCGGGATTCCAGCCTGATGACAAGCGGATCAGACTGGGTGGCGACATTGTCGGCGTAAAGCGGGCATCCATAGGTCGTCCGCATGCCTTCGACGTCGATCAGGTCCTTGATCGCGATGGGTAGGCCGGCCAGCAGCCCCCGGTCGCTAGGCGGCAACTCACCGAGTCGCTTCGCATCGTCCCGGGCACGCTCGAACCGGTGGAGTGGTAACGCATTCACGGCCCCGTCCACGGCCTCAATGCGGGTTATGGATGCGTCCACAAGCTCTAGCGGCGACACATCGCCCACAGTCAGCCGACGGACCGCTTCCTCCGCAGACAACTCCCAGAGTTCAGCCATGCGACTCTCTCCTCACAACGCGGCTACTATAGCTCGAAAGCGGGAGCGGGGAACGTGGCAGGCTCATCGTGGAAACGGCGTGTGTTGTAGGTCGTGACCTCAACCGGATATCCGGGCTAAACTCTTGTCTATCATGACAGGCGCGTCCCAACTGCGCCGGATCGTCGTTCGCGGCGCCCGGGAGCACAACCTCAAATCCGTCGATGTGTCGCTACCACGCGGCAAGCTGATCGTCGTCACCGGGCTGTCCGGTTCCGGCAAGTCATCCCTGGCCTTCGACACCATCTATGCCGAAGGCCAGCGCCGCTATGTGGAGAGCCTCTCCGCCTATGCGCGGCAATTCCTAGAGCTGATGCGCAAGCCGGATGTCGACTCGATAGAGGGGCTGTCGCCGGCGATTTCTATCGAACAGAAGACCACATCGCGCAATCCGCGTTCTACCGTCGCTACCGTCACCGAGATCTACGACTATATGCGGTTGCTCTGGGCGCGGATCGGCATACCCTATTCGCCGGCTACGGGCCTACCCATAGAAAGCCAAAGCGTCACTCAGATGGCAGACCGGATCGAGGCGCTGCCGGAAGGCTCGCGGCTGCTGCTGATGGCACCGGTCGTCCGGGGTCGCAAGGGCGAATACCGCAAGGAATTACGGGAATACCAGCGGCGTGGCTTCCCAAGGGTCAAGATAGACGGTGAACTTTACGATATTGAGGAAGCACCGGCGCTTCGGAAGAATATAAAGCACGATATTTCCATCATTGTGGACCGGCTCGTCGTACGTCCTGGCCTCGGCAACCGGCTCGCGGACAGTTTGGAAGCGGCGCTGGAACTTTCGGACGGCCTCGCCTCGGTTGAGAATGTGGAAACAGGAGAAAGCATCCTCTTTTCTGCCCGGTTCGCCTGTCCCGTCTCGGGCTTCACCATCGAGGAGATCGAGCCGCGCCTCTTTTCCTTCAACAACCCGGCAGGGGCTTGTCCGTCCTGCGATGGACTCGGCAGCCGGCGCCATGTCGATGCGGCGCTTGTCGTGCCCGACGAAGGGTTGAGCTTGCGCCAGGGCGCCATTGTACCCTGGAAGAACACGACGGCAAAATACTACCAGCAGACCTTGAGAAGCCTCGCCCGCCATTACGAAGTGGATACGAACGTACCCTGGTGCGAACTGCCACTGAAGGTGCAACAGGCGGTGCTTTATGGCTCGGGGAATGAGCCGGTGACCATGTCCTACAATGATGGGATCCGGAATTACCGTGTGACCAAGCCGTTCGAAGGGGTCATCAACAATCTGGAGCGTCGTCTTCGAGAGACCGACAGTGCCTGGGTGCGAGAGGAATTGTCGAAATATCTTGCGTCCCGCCCCTGCGAGACTTGTGGCGGCAAGCGGCTCCGGACAGAGGCACTCGCGGTCAAGGTGGACGGGCGCGATATTTCCGATGTCTCCGCATTGTCCATCGGTAAGGCCAGGCGTTGGTTCGCCAGTCTGGAACAATCATTGACACCGAAACAGCTCGAGATCGGCGCCCGTATCCTCCGCGAAATCAATGACCGGTTGGGTTTCCTTAGCGATGTCGGGCTCGAATATCTGACCTTGGATCGATCCTCTGGTACGCTTTCTGGCGGGGAGAGCCAGCGCATAAGGCTTGCTTCGCAGATCGGCTCGGGCTTGACCGGGGTGCTCTATGTATTGGACGAGCCGTCCATCGGCCTGCATCAGCGGGACAATGCCCGACTGCTAACGACGCTTCGGCGCCTGCGCGACCTCGACAACACGGTCATTGTTGTTGAGCACGATGAGGAGGCGATCCGCAGCGCTGACTACCTGGTGGATATGGGCCCCGGAGCCGGCGTGCATGGCGGCGATGTCGTTGCTGAGGGCCCACCGGAGGAAGTGGTCGGGCGCGGGGAGGGTCTAACGGCACAATATCTGATTGGTCGAAAGCAGGTCCCGGTCCCACAGCGGCGGCGGACGGGCAATGGGCATCAGCTGGTCGTGAGGGGCGCGAGCGGTCACAACCTCCGGCATATTGATGCCGTTTTCCCTCTCGGCGTCTTTGCCTGCGTGACTGGCGTGTCGGGTGGCGGCAAATCGACCCTGGTCATGGAAACGCTTTACAAGGCTCTTGCTAAGCATCTCCACGGCGCGCGCAGCGCGGCCACCCCGCATGAACGGATCGAAGGCGCTAATTTCATCGACAAGGTGATCGATATCGACCAGTCGCCTATCGGGCGCACCCCGCGCTCCAACCCGGCTACCTATACCGGTGCATTCACACCGATACGAGACTGGTTCGCCAGTCTGCCGGAAGCGAAAGCCCGCGGCTACAAGGCAGGGCGTTTCTCCTTCAATGTCAAAGGTGGACGCTGCGAGACCTGCCAGGGTGATGGCGTTATCAAGATCGAGATGCACTTCCTGCCCGATGTCTATGTTGAGTGTGAGACCTGCAAGGGCCGGCGTTACAACCGAGAGACGCTTGAAGTGCGCTTCCGGGATAAATCCATCGCCGACGTCCTGGACTTAACAGTCGAGGAGGGCGCCGAATTGTTCCGGGCAGTGCCCGCAGTTTACAGCAAGCTGGAAACGCTGTGCCGGGTGGGCCTTGGTTATGTCAAGATCGGCCAGCAGGCGACAACGCTTTCGGGTGGCGAGGCACAGCGTGTCAAACTCGCCAAGGAATTGTCCCGGCGCTCGACCGGGCGGACGCTCTACATTCTGGACGAACCGACAACTGGTCTGCACTTCGAGGATGTACGCAAGCTGTTGGAAGTGCTGCATACACTTGTCGATGCCGGCAACACGGTGATCGTCATTGAGCACAATCTGGAAGTCGTCAAGACGGCGGACTGGGTCGTCGATTTGGGACCCGAAGGCGGGGCGGGCGGTGGGCGCATCGTGGCCTCTGGCACGCCGGAAGAAGTGGCGGATGCGCCGGAAAGCCATACGGCACGCTATCTCGCCGCCGCGCTGGGGCGGGCAGAGCGGCTGGCGGGATAGGGCAGGGAAGGCGATCGCCCCTTCGACCACCATGCAGTGTTACCGCCGCTTTGCGCGTCCTTTCCGCCCGGCGACAGCGCCTCTTGCGATGCGGGTGATCGGCTTGGCTAGGGC